>DAOVLC010000033.1 GCA_030631455.1 Candidatus Zixiibacteriota bacterium | reverse complement strand
TCTGACCACCATCAACTGAAATATCGACATACAATGATCCCGGTACTCCGCCTTTGAAGTAGCAGTCATACCATGTCATATAGACGTCGCCGCTCGCTCCTACGAACGGGAATGCGCCCTCGGCCCATGCCGTTTGTGGCGGGTTGTCGTTAACCTGCACCGGGGTCGAGAAGTTGAGACCACCGTCTGTCGAGCGGGAGAAGAATATGTCGGAATTCGAGCCGTTGGTGTCATCTCTCTGCCAGCCGACATACACGTTTCCGATGTACGGACTGGACTGATTCGTGTCTACTTGCATGAAACACTTGTCGGCGAACTTGACAGGTGCTCCGCCGGTGTACTTGAGTTCATCGACGGTTGAAGGAGTCCCCCATGTCCGTCCGCCATCGGTTGACTTGCAGACATAGATGCCGCTTACGCCGTAGAACCATGACCCTTCGTACGAGAGAAAACAGGCGTAAGCGTTACCGGCCGGGTCACATGCTATCGAAGGATCGCCGGTGTTTGTCCACTTATACGGAAGCTGAACATCAGACCATGACGAGCCTCCGTCAGTACTATAGCTGACGCCGAGGGTGTTGCCGATGTCGTTATATCCCACGATAACATTCAGGGGATCACCTGTAAAATGTTGGTTTATGGCGATACTCGGCTCATTCTGGACGCTGAGATCAGTATCCTGATTGACCTTGACGTCTGTCCAGGCAAAAGCAGTAGTGACAAGGAGAAGCGATAAAACCGTTGATGTGGCAAATCTAAGCATATCACACCTCGCTAAAGGGTTAAACTCCCGTTAGTTGCCTTCCAAAGTTGTTCAAGCACAAGTAAGAATCTCTATTCATAACGTAGTCAGAATTGCTCCAGAAAGCAAGTGTTATTTTGGTTTCTGTGGCCGGATGGACGATGTTTGGGTCTGTTCGAGTGGCAGATCCATCGGCCAAAAGACTCTCAGACTATTATTGTAGTATCGACGGAACTGCGCTGCACGTTTAGCAATGCGGTCACGGTCGGTGAAGTTTAGCAGTCGGGTGCCTCGTCACCATCAATGTCGCAGGGGTCATAGCCGCCGGAGAAGATATATGTGATTAGATAGACGACATCGTCGATATCGATGTCAATCGAGCAGTTAGCATCACCGACATAATAGGGATTAGGTGCCGGGCCACCGGTGAATATGTAGTTGACCAGATAGACTACGTCATCGATGTCTATCGAGCCGCTGCCGTCTACATCACCACATTTCGGTTGCTCTTCTCCAATTGAGCGGAGCAGAACATTGTCAAAGCAGGTTCCGGAGTAGGTATTCGATAGCTCCACTTTTCCGATTCTGGGCATGTGACTAATGAGTGGATCGGAATGCTCGAAAACGATTTCTCCATTTCTGAGCACTGTCAGTTGGTCGTCATCGATCTGAATAGCTAATATTCGCCACTTGCAGTCGGTGCGGTGATTAACGGAGCATGTAAAAAGGAGATTGAATAATGTCGGGCAATTCGCTATACTCAGCCCTGATGTTGGGCAACCTGGTTGCCGAGGAATGATATTGTGAACACAGTGAAGCGACATGAGAAGGGTCATGTGCTCGTAAAGATTAATACGAGTTTCTGTAAGGGGTGCGATATCTGCATCGAGTTCTGTCCGACCGATGTTTTCGAGCAGTCGGGTACGCTCAACAGAAAGGGCTATTATGTTCCAGTCGTGGCCAGAGTTGAGGATTGCACGGGATGTCGCCTTTGTGACCTGTTATGTCCTGAGTTAGCGATAGTCATTACTGAGGAGCAGGGGAACGGCGATGTAGTAGCCGATGTGGACAATGATGATTGATAAGAGCAGAATACAGTACCTCGAACAGCTTTGGAGCAGGACACATTTCCTGCTCGGAGATGAGGCATGTGCATATGGTGCTATCTACGCCGGCTGTGATTTCTTTGCAGGTTATCCAATTACACCGGCCAGTGAAGTGGCCGAATTGCTGGCTGCTGAATTGCCCAAAGCGGGTGGCTTGTGTGTTCAGATGGAAGATGAACTCGCCAGCATTGGTGCTATAATAGGTGCCTCGTGGACCGGTGCGCGCGTTATGACAGCGACCAGTGGCCCCGGTTTCTCACTCATGCAGGAGAACATCGGATATGCTATTATGACCGAAACGCCCTGTGTGATAGTTGATGTACAGCGCTCAGGACCCTCGACCGGTCAGGCCACAAAACCTGCTCAGGGAGATGTGATGCAGGCACGTTGGGGTACTCACGGTGATCATGAGATCATGGCATTTGCCCCCAGTTCTGCCCAGGAGTGTTTTGATCTCATGTTCGACTGTTTCGATCTGGCTGATATATACCGAACCCCTGTGATTATGCTCATGGATGGTGAGATCGGCCACATCAGAGAAAGTGTTACGATGCTCGAACCATCGACGGTCAAACGTGCGTCGAGAAAAAAAGCGGAACCCGGTGAGGACCTTTTTGGAGGTCCGGAGTTGGTGCCTGGCGTGATGCACTATGGAGAGGGAGCAAGTATTCATGTAACCGGCTCCACGCATTTGCCTAACGGTATGAGGGACGTGACTACTCCACGCGTACACGACGAACTGGTCAGAAGATTATACAGGAAGATCGACGAGAACAGAGAGAAGATCATTCGTGTCGAAACGGATATCAGCACCGGTGGTAATGCTCGCATCGGAGTCATATCATACGGAGCGACCGCCAGACCCGCCTACGGAGCGGTCAAGGCTGCTCGGGCCGAGGGCAGAGATGTTGATTTTCTGAGGCTCATAACCGTGTGGCCGTTTGCGCGAGAACAGGTGACTGACTTTGCCAGGAATCTGGATTTTATCCTGGTGCCCGAAATGAATCTCGGCCAGATATCACGGGAAATCCAGAGATTCGCCGATTGTGAGGTAATCTCTGTATCGAAGATAGGTGGGGTTCCACACTCGATCGACGAAATATACCAGGCTATCATGGAGGCAATGCGATGACTGAGCCTCGCCACAGATTGATGGGCTATGTCAGGGAAGAGATCATGCCTCACCGTTTCTGTGCCGGTTGCGGTTGCGGGACGGTGCTTAACGTGTTCGTAAACGCCGTTGACGAGTTAGCCATGGATCCCACCCGTATGGTCTGTGTGTCCGGTATTGGCTGTTCTGCCTGGATACCCAGCCCGTATTTCAGGTCGGATACGCTGCATACCACCCATGGACGCCCGATCGCTTACGCTACCGGTGTGAAGATCATGCGTCCCGATCTGAATGTCGTGGTGATAGCGGGCGACGGGGACATCGCCGGCATCGGCGGTAACCACCTTATCCATGCTGCCAGACGAAACATTGATCTTTCGGTTCTCATGGTCAACAACATGATCTACGGCATGACTGGCGGCCAGGTAGCGCCTACCACACCACTGGGTGTGAAGACTTCCACGACTCCGCACCGAAATATCGAGCCGCCGTTCAAGGTGGCTGAGGTGGTTGCTGCGGCAGGGGCGAGTTATGTGGCTCGATGGACGACTTACCATGTATTTCAGCTTAAGAAGGCCATGCAGCGCGCGATGACGAAAAAGGGATTCAGTTTCATCGAGATCGTTTCGCAGTGCCCGGAGAACTACGGCCGTCGGATTGGGTTAAAGACAGGGGCAGAGTTACTCAGGAAAATCAAGGAACAGTCTGTGCGTGTCAAGAAAGCGCAGGAGATGTCGGAAGAAGAGCTGCAACATAAGATCGTGGTCGGCGAGCTGTGCGACCTGGATCGACCTGAATTCGTGACTCAATTGCATGAGGTGACAAAAGAACAGGTCGAGAGTTTCAGCTTGGAGAATGCAAGTTGATCGTAAGATTCGTCGGATTCGGTGGTCAGGGGATAGTTCTCTCCAGCTATATTCTGGGCCTGTCCGCTGTCTTGGATGGCAAGCGAGTGGTTCAGAACCAATCATATGGAAGCGAGTCTCGTGGGGGCGAATGCCGGGGCGATGTAATCATCTCCGACCAGGAGATTTATGAGTTGGAGCCAACCGGACATGATGTACTGGTTGCCATGACCCAACCCGGTTACGAGAAGTTAGTCGTTTCTCTCAAGCCGGAAGGGACGTTAATCGTCGACAGTGATCTTGTGATCCCCGACGCTGGTCTTAGCCCGCCGGGGATAAGGACATATAGTATCAGAGCTACGGAATTGGCTTCTAAGAAGTTTGGCCGAAAGATTGTCGCCAACATGGTGATTCTCGGATATATGAATTCGTTGTTGAGTCTTGTGACAGTCGAATCGCTGGAGAAAGTTATCTCTCAGAGCGTTCCCGATGGTACGCAGGAATTGAACGTGAAGGCCATGCTTGAGGGTATTCAACTGGCTATGAAGGATAGCTGAACGGAAAGGGAGTAACGCGGCTCTCAGACTGCTAGAGGACGATGCGCAACGGAGATATTCCAGTTCTTGGATAGTTTTGAGAATGTCTGGAGTCTCCAAAAGCCAGTGGCGTGACTACAATCAAATCGCTATCTTATATATTGTGCCGGAGTGGCGGAATAGGTAGACGCAAGGGACTTAAAATCCCTCGGAGCGAAGCTCTGTGCCGGTTCGATCCCGGCCTCCGGCATATTTGTTTGTGTGAGTTTCTTGAGTTACCAGTTAGCCTGACTGGCTTGTCAAAGTACATACACTTCAACTAGTTCAGTCGGCTACTACCTGAAAAACCACGACAGCCCTTTTCGTTCCGGCGGGTTTATCACACGTTGTTTCGGATAGCCGAGCGGAGTTATCGTTGCGATGTAATGATTCTGAGGTATCTCCAGCATCTCCTTTGCATCTTCTCTGTCCATCGCGGCAATCCAGCATGTACCCAGCCCGAAGAACCACGCAGCTAAAGTGAAATGATACGCCGCAATGCAGCCGTCCTGAACATGCCGCTTGGACAGATCGGGATCAGAACAGATCGCAACAGCTAAAGGTGCTTTGCTGATTGGTGCACTGGATTTCCCTCGCGTTTCCGAAAGGCTTGTCAGGATTTGTCGATCTTTGATGAGCTTGAAGTAGTAGGATTGGGAATTTCTTGAGGTTGGCGCAAATCGAGAGAGATCCAGAACCTGGGTTAATATCTCTTCAGGAATCCCCGTTTCCTCGAAATCTCTTACGCTTCGTCTTGACAGCAACATCTCATCACCGGCGCAGTATCTGTCTACTCGATGCTCGAAATGCTGGAACTCGATCTTCCTGCCGTCGGGATCGCTGGCGAAGAAATGATATATACGGTATTTCTCGTTCGAAGCTGGTGGGGATGCTGCAATTGACTTGAACCGCTCATAAAGCTGATCTACTTCGTCTCGTGTGTCATAGAAGAAGGTAATCAGTCCGTCCTTGTCGGTCTCATCTCGCCCACAGAATCCAATCAGGAGATTCCCATGTCTTACTATCAGGCAATCAGCTTGCTCCAGCCATATTTGGCAGCCCAACCGGACAGTATAGAAGTTTCTTAGAGCTTCCAGCTGCTGTGTCTTCATGAACAAAATGCCGCTCATCGCTTCCTCCTCCCATGTGCATGCGACTACCGAAACAGACCTTCAAGTGACTCCGCAGAGTCTTCGAGCACAACCTCTATCGGATGAGGGTTAAGGTATGTCTGATAAAGAATATGCTCAACCTTGAGCTTTGTAACATAATTTCTTATCAATCTCACAGTCAATGAAAGTGGGACACCTCCGCGCCTGTAGTTCTCGATCAGCAGCAAAATGCCGTCCCTTTCTTCAGAGTCAAGGCCGCCTTCCATTGATGTGAGAATCTGTCGAAGGACGCTGACGTTCTTAGCCATGGTGGTCTTGATCTTCAGAGCTTCCATAAACAGCGCGAAATACTTATCGCGGATTCCTGCAACTGTAAGATGCTGAGAGTCAGCAATCATGTTCTCGAGGAGTTCATAGTGTTTCCGGCTGTGTGCGAGCAGCATACATTTGTGAGCTGCGTGAAACATCGCAAGCTTCCGGTAGCTGAACCTGCCCTTGAATGCTATGCGCATTCGGCGATGTGCCAGCACACGCGTGATGAAGTTCTCTCGAATTCTCCGGTCACGTAGCCGTTTTTCATCCTCGACAGGTAGAAGCGGGTATTTCTTCATGAGCGTATCGGCGAAGATTCCACGCCCGGTACGGATCGGCCTGCCGGACTCCTGAAACACTTTCACTCGCTCCATACCGCAGCTTGGGGAATTCCTCTTGAAAACGAAACCGTTTATTGTTTGAACATCGTCCTCTCTGACGCGCTTTCCGGAGTATCTCTTGATCTTAGCCGTGAAGTCAGTGTCGGATTCGTTGCCGATCATACGGGGCGCTTCAGGCGATCCGTGCAGGTCGGATGTTTCCCTCGGAATGCCCAAGCCTGCCTCCACCTCGGGACAGATCGACACGAATCGGAAGAACTCGCCGAGAATATCGGTTATGTAGCGGTCATGCTTGTGACCGCCGTCGTATCTGACCTTGTGACCTAACAAACAGGCGCTTACACCTATGGAGATTGGTGACTCGATTTTGTCTTTTTCTGTCACAACTGCTTTATCCTCAATCTGAGCATGATATACCTCGACAGGAATATATCCAGCGATAAGAGATAAATCAAGCTTGTCGCCACGTGATCCGTGGATGGGGACGATTGGCATTGGAACAATGTCTGGAATTCGCTATTTTAACATGTCGAGGAGATAGATTTGTTGTTTGCTGCTTTCATACTCAAGGCTATGCTTATCTCGCTATCCGGCGTGATGGCTCCCGGCCCGATCACTGCGGTGTCGGTGGCAGAAGGGAACCGGTCGCCGCATGCGGGAGCGTGGGTGGCGGTCGGCCACGGCTTTGTGGAATTTCCTCTGATGATATTCATCTTTCTCGGATTCGAATATCTGTTGAAGTCGGCGCAGGTGAAGGGGGCGATCGGATTCGTAGGCGGGCTGTTTCTTCTCTTCATGGCTTACGGGATGTTCCGCAGCATCAAGAGCATCGAGGTTTCACCGATAACGGCTTTCAAATCGCCTATTGTCGCCGGAGCGATACTCTCGCTGACCAGCCCTTATTTTCTGATATGGTGGGCAACTGTCGGGGCATCGCTGATTATCGCCTCCATGGAGTTCGGCATAACAGGATTCATAGTCCTGGCGATATTCCACTGGCTGTGCGATTTTGTATGGTACTATTTCTTGTCTGCGCTCGCATTCAAGAGCGGCAAATTCTTCGGGCACGTATTTCAGAAGATTATCTTTGCAGTCTGCGGAGTCTTTCTTGCGGTGATGGGAGTGAAATTCGTGGCAGATGCAGCCAAGCTTATTGCGGGTTGAGAGAAATCGTCAGGTCTCTGCGTTCGCTTCGCTCGCTGCCCGTCCTGAGCTTTCGAAGGGCGAGAACTGATCTACAGCTCTGCCCTTTCTGCTTGACACCCAGTGGCGCATTAGTTAAACTCGGTTTCTGAGTCTTGTGGTCAGCTCGCGCTCACGTGCGCCGACTGTGGTCTTTCTAAGAATGGAGGAAAGTAATGAAAATAAATGGTTTCACGGAAACTTTGAGAGAACTGGAACTCGGAGGGACAAACCTCGGCGCGAGTGACGGTGTGGATTGGTTCGCTAACGGCGCTGAAACCGAGAGCCTCTCGCCTATAAACGGCCAGGTGATCGCGAAAATCAAGCAGGCAGATGCCGGCGACTTCGACAGGATCATCAAGACCGCGGAGGCGGCATTCAAAGTCTGGCGTGAGGTGCCCGCGCCGAAGCGCGGCGAGATCGTGAGACAGCTCGGTGTAGCGCTTCGCGAGAGGAAGGACGCCCTCGGAGCGCTTGTCGCGATAGAGATGGGCAAGATTATTCAGGAGGGCAGGGGCGAGGTACAGGAAATGATCGATATTTGCGATTATGCCTGCGGTCAGTCGAGAATGCTCTATGGAGTGCAGACTCACAGCGAGCGTGCGCACCATCGCTTGTACGAGCAGTGGCATCCGCTCGGAGTTGTCGGCATCATCTCAGCCTTCAACTTCCCGGTAGCCGTGTGGTCGTGGAACCTTGCGATTGCACTGATCTGTGGCGATGTCTGCGTCTGGAAACCCGCTTCCCCTGCACCGCTGACGGCAATCGCGTGCCAGAAGATATTCGAGAGAGTGCTCAAGGCCAACGATCTTCCGGCTGGAATATCCTCGCTGGTGGTTGGCAAAGGCTCGCAAGTCGGCGAATTGCTGCTTAACGATAAGCGGATACCGCTCGTCAGCTACACCGGCTCGACGCGAGTCGGCAAGAGAATCGCCGAAGTCGTATCCAAACGATTCGGCAAGACGATACTCGAACTCGGTGGCAACAACGCCGTCATAGTCACGCCGCATGCCGATCTCGAATTGGCATGCAAGGCGATCCTGTTCGGTGCTGTCGGAACTGCGGGTCAGCGCTGCACATCCACACGGCGTGTAATTGTCGAAGCTTCCGTGTATGATAATCTGGTCTCCACACTTCAGCGATTCTACGGTAAGCTGACATACGGCAATCCACTCGATGAGGCGAATCTTGTCGGGCCGCTTGTCAACACCGGGGCTGTTGACCTCTATTTCGAGGCAATCGAGACTGTCAGAAAACAGGGTGGCACGATCCTGATCGAGGCGGAAAAGCTCGATTTCGAGGGTGGATGCTACGCCAAGCCATGCGTCGCCGCTGTGGAAAACAGCTTGCCTATCGTACAGGATGAGACATTCGCGCCGCTGCTGTATATCATCAAGTATGAAGGCGACGTGATCAACGCGATAAACATCCAGAACGATGTGCCGCAGGGTCTTAGCTCATCGATTTTCACGAACAATATGATCGAATCGGAGAAATTCCTCTCGCATGCCGGTTCCGATTGCGGTATCGCAAATGTCAATGTCGGCACTTCGGGCGCGGAGATTGGTCTGGCGTTCGGGGGGGAGAAGGAGACCGGCGGCGGCCGCGAGTCCGGCAGCGACGCCTGGAAAGCATATATGAGACGCCAGTCCAACACGATCAACTGGTCAGAGGGAATGGAACTGGCGCAGGGAATCAAATTCGACTAAGCGAATGTGAGCATACACCAAGGGAAAGAGCTGCCCCGTTTGAGTGATTGGCAGGCGGCTTGGCGCTGTCCCATAAGTCTCAATTTATGTGCTCGCAGGGGCTTTGCCTGCCCTGAGCCCACGAAGGGTGCCCCGCGATTAACCGCTGTATCCGACTGTGTCATCATAGCATACAAGCGCAGCGGCACAGCCACTGCGC
>DAOVLC010000216.1 GCA_030631455.1 Candidatus Zixiibacteriota bacterium | reverse complement strand
TTACGAACTCGTTGCCATTCTCGGGTGGGACTCCCGCAGTCGAGAAGTCCGAAGCAGACCAGTCCATACCGTCCACCGTGTTCGTGGGCCAGTAGGTCGAGCCTTCATCCATGGGCTCGGTGGCCGTGCAACTCTCCTCCATGGGAAGCCGGACGCCGAGTCCCCAATCCAGCTCGAAGCCAGCCCAGAAATCGATGACCGTTACCCCGGCAATTTCGAAATCCCACGATATCGAGTAATCCAGGTTGGGACCCGGAATGGAGAATCCCATTAGAATCTCGTTGACTTTGGTAGACAGCGCAGTAGTCTTGAATGCCGAGCCACTCAGATTCAACTCGGGATAGGTGATCGTGTACGTCTCGGTGAACGTGTAGGTGCGAGGCTCGTAGCCCCATTCATACCGGGTCCACGCATCGGGAACCTCCTCCTCCACCTTATCCCTGACGATTTCGGAATAATCGCCGGCCTCGATATGGCCCTCGGCATCAGGTGGCACCTCTCCTTCGACGACGAGCGCCGGCCATTTCTCATTCCCTGCCTCGCTCGGATGCTCGAAGCGCAGGACGGTCTTAGCCGTGATCACGATCTCTTCACCGGGAACAATGGTGGGACCCCGGCCGCCCTGCAGCGCGCCATCCTTCGTCGAAGAACACTCGAACGACACATCTGCCGGCACCGGAAGCCCCTGTGCCTGGCGTTCCTCCATTTTCGCCATAACGGAGCGCTGGAATGGCGTCCGATCCGGGTCTTGCGACTGCATTCCCGTGGTACCCAGCGTGCTGCCGGTGGGTGCAGTAGGTGCTACGGTGGTTTGATCGTCGCTGCAGGCCACAAATAAGACCACGGCGCCGACCAAGACACACAGAGCACCCCATCTGACTGATGAAGCTCTCACAGAAAACCTCCTTGGAAAGCGGTGAGTAATGGTGTGAACGATGTCTGATCCCAGTTGTAAAATCTGGTTGTATTTATATGTGATTGGCTATGAGAAGTCAAGTGAAAACTTGATTTGGAGTCTTCCCATTTTCTCATGGATTGAAGAGAGAGAATTGCTATTGAGGTGTATTTCTTTGAGTAGATCGGATGTTGTGGACGGCAGATCCTTCGAGGCTCAGGACGCGTGTCCACATTGTGCCCGGCATAAGGCAGATACACACTTGCGGTAGGTCTTGCGAATCCGCGCCAGCGGATTTGTGTGACCTGCCGCCCTTGCCTTGCATGCACTTACGTGTCAGGTCACAATCCCGTTCGCCCGAGATCAAGACCCGACACAACGACGGATCAGGTTTTTCAACAGGCCTTTTCGTGGGAATAACCGCTAATCAAAACTCACTCCCATAAGAGTGTTTATGCGAGGACATTTTCGACTTGTCCCGCAGGCAGCTTTTGCCTTGACAACCGTCAAATAACTGTTTATCGATAGCTAAAATTCGGAGGTATACGATGAACAGTTACTACTATGATTTCAGAGATATATTCAGGGCGCCCCGCATAGCGCTTCACGGCAAGAATATCTTCCTTCAGATGACGAACATGCTGACCGGATACATCGGCTACGGCATTCTGGCGTATGTCGCCCTGATAGCTGACGGCGTCGATATGTCATACGCCTGGGAGGTGCATTTCCTCTTCCCTGTCGGTACTCTCGGGCTTGTTTCGATCCTTGGAAAACTGATCTGGGCGATCGGCGTTTTGTGGTTTCTGTTCTGGTTGTTACGCGGCAACATCGCAGTCTCGAAAACATCATTCGAGGAGATCAGAGGGAACATATTTTTCTCATCGTCAGAGGCGCGAACTTTTGTCAAGGAGAAGAAAGGTATCCTGTACAGAGCGTTCCTCGGCGTCATCGGATTTATTGTTTTCCTGGTGATCCTTGGCCTTATCGCAGGGTTGATCGGTAAAATACCGGTAGTGGGCGAGATCAGTTTCGGCCTCTTCTATGGATTCCCGTACTACATAATCTCGCTCTTTGCCGTGCTGGTACTTTTTCTCTGTGTGACATTCTTCCTGACCGGCCCCACGGTTGTCGGTATCAAGGGCGAGGATACACTGACCGCGCTCTTTGACGGTTTCTCGACAATCACATCAAGACCTCTTCGCTGGGGCATATACACAGCGGCCTCGGTCGTGATCGCCAAGGTCTGCTCGTTCGTGCTGTTCTACTTCTCATTCCGCGCATTTCAGTTTATCAATGGCACTTCCGGCGTATTCATGGGCGATAAGGGCAAGATTTTGTTCGAATCCGCATGCGATAAGTTTCCGATGGGTTCCGCGACAGTGAAATTCCTGAGCTATCTTTATCCCGGCAGTGATTTCGGGATAAACATGTACTTGCTCGGAGCATTCCATCCAGCGGACACACTCCATCTGATCTCGACATATCTGTTAGTCATCAGCATCGGCCTCGTATTCACATTCATTATTGCGTACTTCATAAACACGATTGTGGTATCGCAGGTGATAGCGTTCATCGACATCCGCCGCCAGACGCATGACGAACTCCTTGCCGAACTTCCCGAAGATGAAATGTGGGACGATTTCGAGATTAAAGAGAAGAAGGGTGAAGCGACGAGCGAAGACAAGCCTGAGGATGCCCAGAATTAGGTCAAACTTCGTTTTCGAGTTTCTTCAATAACTCAGTCGTCATATCCTCCCAGATGAACTTCCGGGCCACTTCAGCCCCGATCCGTCTTGCGCTCTCGCCATCGCTGTCGAGAAAGTCCTGGAGGGCATCGATCCATTCGCCTGCGCTGTTTGGGACAATCTTCACTAATTCCTCTGGGAATCTCTTCAACTCCTCCATATTCGATGAGACCATCCTTAGACCCGCCGCAGCGAATTCGTAGAACTTCAGTGGATTCGAATAACGGAAGAAATTGTTGGCTCGATACGGCATGAAACCTATGTTGAAGCTGCTCAGAACTGCCGGCATCTGCTCGTGATCGTACCAGCCGGGAAAATGAATGTTGCTGAAGCTCGCCGTTAGCGGTCTGATGGAAGGATCGGATACTTTGCCGACAAAGACAAAACTCCATTCAGGTTGGCGCCGGGCGATCTCCAATATCAGATCCCAGTCCAGGCGCCGCGATATAAGTCCCGTGTAGCCGATCCTCGGACCCGGTATGCTTGTCAGTTCGGGGATTGATTGTGGTCTGTTTCCGACGAGCCTGTCGTATGTTTCGCGATCCAGCCCATTGCCGGAAAGCCAGGCCTTCCTGTAACCACCCGAGTACTTGTCAAAAAGCTTCTTCGATGCGCACAGAAGCAGATCAATCCGATTTCGAAGGCTCTCTTCCTGTGCCTTCGCAGGCTCCAGCTCATTTCCATCCAAGTCCGCGAAGTTGTCTTTTATTTCGAAGATGTTAAAACTGTCCGTGAAGAGATCGGTCGCATATCCCTGCCGCGGATGATAGAACCAGATCAGTGGCTTCTCCTCACGAACGCCGATTCTGTGACAGAGATGTACATAGCTTTTTCGCAAGGCGGTGATGTTGAGCTGTTCGAGCATGTGTGATCCGGCAGCTACCGAGTCATGAATGAAATAGCGAGGCGAGAACAAGTACAAATTGTTTTTGAGTTGCTGCAGTCGCGGCTTGCCAAAAAGCTCTCTCACGCGATCCGGTTTATTGAACAAGGTGGAGAACGGGCAGAGTGGCCTGTTTATCGCGACCACTGTTGTCCCATACGGCACGGCAGCATCGGCTAAAGCTTCGATCATTTTCCAGCGCATGAAAATCGGCCGGTCGACCATCATGAACACGAGGATCAGTTTCGGGAGACTTTTCGATTTGTCAGTTGCCATATCAATCCGTATATTAGCGCTGCATTTCGAAATATCAAAACGCGACTCAGATGCAAAATATGTTTTTCGTTACATAAGAGCAAGGAGACAGAGATGAGATACAAACTTTTTGGAAGAAGCGGGCTGAGGGTATCCGAGTTGTGTCTTGGCACGATGACATTCGGCGAGGAATGGGGTTGGGGCGCATCGAAAGATGAAAGCAGGAAGATTTTCGATGCGTTTGTCAATGCTGGCGGCAATTTTATCGATACGGCTAACAGGTACACCGAGGGGACAAGCGAGAAGTATGTCGGAGAATTCATCGCATCGGAACGCGATAGATTCGTAGTGGCGACGAAATATACTCTCTTCACACGCCAGGGTGACGTCAATTCATGCGGCAACCATCGAAAGAACATGGTGCAGTCACTCGAAGCGAGTCTCAAAAGGCTTGGTACCGACTATGTCGATCTCTACTGGATGCATGCCTGGGATGCCATGACGCCGGTCGATGAGGTCATGCGCGCGCTCGATGACATGGTTCGTGCGGGAAAGATTCTGTATGTCGGCGTATCGGATACACCAGCGTGGATTGTCTCGCAGGCTAATACGCTCGCCGAACTGAGGGGCTGGACGCCGTTTGCCGGCCTGCAGATCG
>DAOVLC010000155.1 GCA_030631455.1 Candidatus Zixiibacteriota bacterium | reverse complement strand
CATGTGGGACTGAGCGATTACCAAACTGCGCTAGAATATCTCCACAAGGCTCTGAGCCTTTCGCCGGAAAGCTACGATATACTTCTCAGTATGGGGAACGTATTTCAGAGTATGAGGCAGCGTGACTCGGCAGCGGTCTTCTACAAACGAGCCATCAAAGTCAATGACCTGAGGCTGGATGCACATTCCTCACTTGCTTTCCTGGAGATGGATTCGGGTCGCTTCGAAGAGTCGATGCAGTCGTGGCGAAAGTGCATCATGCTCGATCCACAGTTCGTGCACGGCTACTTCTTTATTGGTAAGATGCTCAACGACCTCGGGAAGCGTCAGGAAGCCCTGGATATGTGGAATTCCGCCCTGTCTGTGCAGCCCGGCTTTACGCCCGCTCTCTACCAATCAGCCCTGCTCTACGAAAAGCTCGATCAAATCGATTCGGTCGAGTCGAGACTGCGGCGTATAGTCGAAGCCGACACGGCTGCCGCGAAAGATCCTGAGATATCTGCTAAACTCGATGAATACGGGATCACGAGGCATTAGCATAACTCAACGAGGTTGGCTTCCCCTTCCGATATTCGATGCAATCTCATCGTTCTCCTTCTGGAGGAACGATTCCGTTTCCGCGATGTATTGATCCCGCTTTATCTCTTCGAGCCTCTCCAGCTTCTTCACTTCTCTGGAAGCTTCTTTGAGTTTCTCGCGGCACTTTGACGTATTGTCCGCAGCACCGGCAACTCTATGTTCCTGATGCTCTACCAGAAAATCAAGCTGGTTTATATAGTCGCTCTCGGATCTGAGTCGATCCGGGTCGATTTTTCGAAGCTTTGACCCTCGTGACTGCCTGCGGCGTGCTATGACTTCACTGCTGAGCTTTGCGAGCTTGCTCCGCTCGGATGCTTCCCGCCGCTCAGCCTCGGCGAATATTCGCTGTTTTCGCCTCTTCTTGTCCTGTCTCAGCTTCTCTACTTTCTTCAGACGGAACTCGAATTTCTTCACGATCGACTATCTCCTTGAGTTTGTCGATATCGGCTTCGTACTCTCCCTTTTCGCTCATATCTTGTCTGAGAAAGGTGTTAAGACCCTCGAGTTTCGCAATCGCCTCATCAGTCAGCGCATCGGAACCTTTCACGTATGCACCAATCGTAATAAGATCCTCCGACTCCCGGTAAGCAGCGAGTAATTCCCTTGCACGCCCAACGATACGTTTGTGTTCCGGAGTGGTTACATCCGGCATCACTCGCGAAATCGAATCAAGTACATCTACCGCGGGATAGTGATTTCGGTTTGCCATTTTCCGTGACAGCGTGACATGGCCGTCGAGAATCGATCTGACAAGATCGGAAATCGGCTCGTTGAAATCATCTCCCTCGACCAGAACCGTATACAGTCCCGTTATGCTGCCATGGTCAAGCAGTCCCGGTCTTTCGAGGAACTTCGGAAGGAAGGCGTATACCGACGGAGTGTAACCCTTCGTTGCAGGGGGTTCTCCCACCGCAAGCCCAATTTCGCGCAATGCCATTGCGATCCTCGTGATTGAATCTACCATCAGGACAACCTTCTTACCCTGATCCCGAAAGTATTCCGCGATTGTTGTAGCGACTAACGCACCCTTCACCTTTATCAGCGCAGGCTGATCAGAAGTCACCGATACCACAACCGAGCGCTTCAATCCTTCCTCACCCAGGTCTCGCTCCAGAAAATCTCGCACCTCGCGACCACGCTCGCCGATCAGCCCGATCACGTTCACATCGGCACGGGAATGCTGAGAGATCATCCCCATCATGACGCTCTTTCCGACTCCCGAACCGGCGAAAATACCGAGTCGTTGACCGCGCCCGCACGTCGTAAACGTGTCGATAGACCTTATGCCGGTCACCATAGGCTCGGTGATCCTCTTTCGCTTCAGAGGAGGAGGAGGTTGCGCGTGAACCTGTCGGTAGACATCAGAATCGATTGGTCCCTTATTGTCGAGCGGCTTGCCGAGTCCGTCAAGGACTCTCCCGAGCAACTGATCGCTCACGCCGATTCGCAGAGTCTCACCTGTAGCCTCAACTACCGACCCTGGGTTGATACCTCGCATCTCCCCAAGCGGCATCAACATCACTTGCCGATCCTTGAAACCTACTACCTCTGCCGGGACAGGTTCTCCCCCCTCTTTTGGGTATATCCTGCAAACTTCGCCTATGGAAGTCGACGGCCCGGTCGATGAGACGACAAGCCCTACGACCTGTGTGACTTTTCCTTGCTGGCTGAGAGTTACACAGTTCTCAACAGCATCGACATATCTCTCGAGCAATGGGGGCATCAGTCTTCTGGTTGATTCAGATTGGTTTTTCGGAGGGTATCTTCGATATTCTGGAGTTCCGTTTCGATCCTGGCATCGACATTTCCCGATTCGGTATCGAGCATACATCCTCCCGGCCCTACTCTCCGGTCTGTCTCGATATCTATTTTTTGGATTCTGTCATCCATTTCATATAGTCTGTCAATATTCTCCCTGATGAACATCTCCTGCTCAGGCGCTACTTTCACGACTAAGTTGGTTCTGTCCAGAAGGAGCTTCACAGCTTTGCGTGCGGAATCGATCACAATTTCGGGCGTTGACTCCGCCTGTACGGTTATGATCCTGCGCGCTATGGCGAGTGCGAGTTCGATAATCTCGCGTTCGGCCTGCCTGAAGATTTCCCCGCGCTGATTCTTCACATCGATTATCAACTGATTGAACTCGCCTCTGATTTTCGCAGCTTCTTCCTGGCCTTTAGCGGTTCCCATCTGGAGGCCGTCCGAGTACCCATTCCTGTATGCTTCTTCCTTCTCCTGCTGAGACCTTTCGAGCATATGATTGTACCGGGCTTCCGGTACGTACTTGACTTCCAATTCTTCAATACTCGGACCGATTCTGAATCTCTCATCCAGGACCCGTACGCTTTGCAGCAGTTTAGACAACGATATCTTCCTTCCCGCCGCGCCCCGAAATCACGATCTGCCCTTCTTCTTCGAGCCTGCGGATGCTCTCGACTATTCTCTGCTGAGCAGCCTCCACGTCCGAGAGTCTCATTGGTCCCATGAACTCCATCTCCTCCTTGATCATGACCGAGACTCTTTCCGAGACATTAGAATATATCTTGTTCTTCACTTCGTCCGAAGCTGCCTTCAAAGCGATGGAGAGATCCTTCGTTTCAACTTCCTTAAGCAGTCTCTGAACCGATCGATCATCGAGCAGTATGAGATCATCGAATACGAACATCATGTTCTTGATCTCAGCAGCCAGCTCTGAGTTCTCCGCATCCAGCGTCTGCAGGATATTCTTCTCTGACGATGTCTCTACCAGATTCAGAATGTCCGCGATTGCTTTTGCGCCGCCGGATACAGACAGATCACGCATCGCACTTGTAGCGAAGTGTGCCTCCAGTGTCGACTCGATTTGCTTGACAATCTCCGGCGATATTTTCTCCATTGTCGCTATACGGATTGCGACTTCGGACTGAAGCTCCGGCGGAAGTTCAGAGAGAATCGCAGAAGACTGATTCGGAGTAAGCTGGGTTAGAATAAGCGAAATTGTCTGCGGATGCTCATTCTGGATGAACTGAACGAGCTGTTTCGGGTCGATACTCTTCAGGAGGTTGAAACCGGACGTGATAAGAGAACTTTCGAGCTTGTTCATCAGACCGGTTGCTCTGGTCTTACCTACCGCTTTTTCGAGGATCTCCCGGGCGTAGTCAATACCGCCTTGCGAGATGTACTCTCGTGCCATGAAAATCTCATGGCATTCCTCGATCACTTTGTCCTCGATATCGGATGGCACGTCGCGCATGTTCGCGATTTCGATGGTCAGCTTCTCGAGGTCGGTATCGTTAAGACCCTTGAGAACTTCCGCAGAGACGTCTCCACCGAATGCGATCAGAGCTATCGCTGCCTTTTGTGTATTAGTCAATTCTTCGTATTTGGCCGTCATAATGCTACTCTGTCATGATGGTGCGAATCACGCGTGCAAGCTCATCTGGACGATCCTCCGCTGTCTTCTTCATCTGATCGACCAGCCGGGACTTCTGTGGTTGCACGACGGATTGCGTATCAGACTGCATTTGCGCTTGTGTTGACGGAACCATCGCTGGAACATACTTGCCGATAGCGCTGAACACTTTCTTGATCTTCTTCTTTCCGTAAAGAAATATAAGCAGACCTGCGATCACCAGCAGTACCTTCTTGCCTATATCCATATAGAAGGTTCTTGTGGCGATTTCGTCTAAGCTCTTCTGATTATCTTCCAGACCCTGAGGTTCGAATTGCATGCTAACGACCTCGATTTGATCGGTTCTCGTATCGTCAAATCCAACTGCGTTCTTTACGAGCGCTGTGATCCTGCTCAATTCTTCATCGGTTCTGGGAGTATATTGGACTGTTGCGGTACCGTCTTCAGCCGTGACTGTTTCATAATTGCCATCTACCAGCACGGCGACTGTCAGCTTTTCGATATTACCGACAGAGTTGACGACCCGCTGCGTCGTTCGGTTCACTTCATAATTGGTAATGGTGTTCTCTACAGTGGAACTAGTCCGTGAAGAGGTCGAGTCAAGAGCGCTCTGGTTAGCATCTTCGCTCGTCTCCTCAGTCCTTTCCTCGCTTCTGACCGCCAGGTTATCCGGATCGTATGTTTCGGTCGTTTTCTCTGCCTGATCGAAGTTCAATTGCGCTGTCACCCTGACTATGGACTTCTCCCTGCCGACAGTCTGTTCGAGCAGAGACTGCGCCTTGCCTTCGAGGTAACGTTCGACATTCTTCCGAAGGTCAAGCTGTGTACTCGAAAGCGATGCGAGCGGATCAGAAGATGTACTCGACGTCAGCAGATTACCATGGTAATCGATGATAGAAATGTTCTCGGGAGAGAGCCCCTCCACCGATGCTGACACCAGATGTGTGACTCCTCGAATTTGGCGCGGTGCCAGCGTGCCACCTGATTCGAGCTTCACGAGCACTGATGCGGTCGGCGGTTTCTTGTCTTCCTTGAATAGATGATCTTCGGGTATTACGACGTGCACCCTGGCAGCTTTCACATTGTCGAGTTCCATG
>DAOVLC010000046.1 GCA_030631455.1 Candidatus Zixiibacteriota bacterium | reverse complement strand
AGCTTTCCATCCGGTATCCCGCTTCACGAAGTGGATTGTTGCGGGTTCACGTTTATATTTGTGAGTCACATACTCGATATCCATTGCCGCGTGGCTTCCCGCAAGATCTATCTTCGGTCGCTGGAAGACAAGATGAGGAATCACACCGCCCGTTGATGAACTGTACAGGCGTTTACCGGTGAAGTAGAGCGGTGACCTCGCCTGAATCAGCATTATCGGGAGGTTCGGTAGTTCCGGCATGAATCTCTCTCCGGGCAGCGCTAAGAAGGCAATCGTTGGTTGATACACATAGTATATGCCGTAATACCTGCTCCATGCGGTATCCTCGACCGACTGCATCTTGGCTGGGTCATCGAGCCGCATGAGATACATGATTGCCTCTCGATAAATGTCGAATCTTTCTGCGTGTGCGAGAGGCTTCGCGAGCGGACAGAAGTCCACGTCGTCTCTCTTACCGTCAAGATCGCTGTCCGGAAGACGAGTCGAGAGCAGAAGCTCTAGCTCCATCCGATCCGGAAGTCCATCAAAGTCGTCATCTCTCGTTAGATCATTCAAAGAAAGTTCTACAGTGACTGTCTCGGGAAACGGCATGGTGTCCTGTAGATATTGATCGTAATCCCAAAAGTAATCGTCGTCGATCTCAGTAATGACAAGTTTCAGTGTTGCTCTCTGAACCTCGAACTCAAGCTCCGAACTGAAGTAAGCATTCATTAAGAGGAGTGGAGTCTGCCACTCGCCGCCTTGAACCGATCTCACCGTCCAGAGGTTATCCCTTTCGGAGTATCTTCTCGATACGAACAGCCCCCATCTGGTGTCGCTGTCGTCTGTGGTGATATGAGAAGGCTCGAAATCGTCGGGGAAGTCCCATGTCAGCACCTCTCGAGGTCTGTCTCTGTCGATCACTTTTTCACCACACGATAGGATCAGGAAGAGGGTAAACAGTGCAGATAAGCATGCACGATTTGGGGATAACAGGGCTACTTTCATGATATCACAAGAATGCTAATATCCCATATGATGGCAAGTCAAAACTCAGACCTGAATGCGGACAGGGTAAACCGCTTGACAAACCGAACCCGGACTGGTTGATTGCGAGCATGGAAACTCCGACAGCGTTGAGCGAGAGCATGGTCGAAATCGGGCGCAGGATGTATGACAAGAATCTTATTGCTGGTACGGGCGGCAATATCTCGTGCCGGTTGCCGGACGGTAGCTTTCTAATCACACCATCGGGCAAGGCCAAGGGGCGGCTTTCTCCCGAGGATATGGTGGTGATCGACGAAGGAGGCAGTGTTATCTTGGGCAAGGGGAGACCATCTTCGGAGTTCAGGCTACACACGTATATTTACTCAGCGCGAAATAATATTAACGCGATAGTCCATGCCCATCCGATATTCTGTACGGCTTACGCAGCAGCCGGAAAACCGCTTGCGGCATCGATCCTTCCGGAGATCGTGCTTACTGTCGGCGATATACCTCTTGCCGAATATGGCACACCGTCCACATTGGAGCTTCCTGGTTCCGTGGAGAAACTTATCGAGAACCACGATGCGATTCTGCTGAAAAATCACGGGGTTGTGGTTGCTGGAAAGGATCTCGAAGACGCTTTCAATAAGCTTGAGATAGTAGAGCATTTTGCGGAGATTCTGTATGCAGCAGAGGCTATCGGAGGGGCAAAGCCGCTCTCGAATGAACAGATTGACAGGTTGATGAAGGTTAAGGAGATAATGAAATAGGATGCGGATCAGTATGACTGAGTTGGTTCTGTGTCGTTACGGAGGGACCGCCGGCTGTGCCCCCTAAGAAGATAGTGTTAGAGCCATCCGATGCGGTTCTCAGGCTTCCGTCGCCAATTGGTTCGGAGTTTGACGGTATCAGGAAGAGGTTGACTGCGAAAAACGTTGAAGTAATCGATCTCGGCAGAATAGCACCGCCTGTTCCTCAGACTGTGACCGACTTATTAGCTCAGTCAGGTCCTCCGCGTCCGATCGATCGAGTAGAAGCACTCAAGATCGAAACAAGACTGAAAGAGAGAATCTCGGATTGGATGCATTCACGATTCGAAGTTAGGCTGGAGCCTAAGACCGAGATCCTTCTGACCACCGGAAACACTCCCGGCACTTTTTACGCATTTCAATCTTTTGTCAACCCCGGTGAGGGGGTCTTCCTGCCGGACCCGTCATTTTCGCTCTATCGGTCTTCGGCTGCCGCGGTTGGCGCAGATATTCAGACCTTTGAGCCGTCTCCCCGAACGGATTATCTTCCGAATCTCGACAAGCTCAAGGCCGCCGGTTCGAAAACGAGCAAGCTCATGCTGATCAATTACCCGCATAATCCGACGTCGGCGGCTACGGATGAGAGCTTCTACGAGAGACTCTTGAGGTTTGCGCAGAAGAACAACGTGCTGATTCTATCAGACGCGGTTTACAATACTCAGGTCTGGGAACGGCATACTCACCCGGCAATGATTGGTCTGCCCAGGGCCAAGTTCAAGACAGTGGAGCTTTTCACTTTCTCTTTCATGTTTGGTTTCCCACTTCTGAAGCTCGGATTTGCAGTGGGATGCAAGGAGTTTCTTTCCCCTCTCGGCAAGGTATTCCGGTCGTTCAACAGCAGACCGTCAGGGTACGATCTGCAAATCGCTGAAAGGCTCCTCGATGAGTGGGACAAGACAGCGGATTCGGTTGCAGCCACGTTGGGAGAAAACAGGCACAGGTTCGAGAAAGGGATAAGATCGTTAGGATGGGAGTTGCAGCCATCACACGCATCTCCCTTTATCTGGATAAAGTTGCCACGGCGAAGACTGTCTCTGAATTTCTGCAGGATGCTTCTGAAGCGAACCGGTGTTGTGACCCTTCCGGGAATAAGTTTCGGCGAGAAAGGCGAGGGCTTCATGCGAATCTCCCTTGCAGTGAAACCGGAGTCAATCGATGCGGCCGTGTCACGGATTATGGAGCATTCGAAGTTCTATCAGAGACGATACCGAACGAAGAAGGATACTGCCGATGGCTGATATTATCAGACTTCGAAGAATGATGTTCTATGGCTATCACGGTGTTTCAGCTGCCGAGAAGGAAACCGGGAGACGATTCGAGGTTGATCTCGAATTAGCGGTAGACACAAAATCTGCCTCGGAGACCGACAAGCTCACGGATACGGTGAATTACACCCAAGTATACATGACGGTGGAGGAGATACTCTCTCGCGAGCATTTCTCGCTGCTGGAGACTATAGCTGAACGGCTTGCGAGCGCTGTGCTTGAGAGATTTAAGGTAAAAGAGGTGGTCGTCAGGGTCAGGAAAATGATACCGCCGATCCCGGGCAATCTCGACTATATCGAGGTCGAGATACGGCGTCCTTGACAAACCAGCCAGAGAACGTTTATTGTCGGCGATGAATACAAGTTCTACGTATCTCGGGCTCGGTTCGAATATCGGCGACCGAATAGGCTATTTCAGAGAAGCACTCGCAAGGCTGGCCAGAACCGAAGGAATAGTCCTTGTCAAACTCTCTCCGGTGTATCAGACAGAGCCGGTAGGTTATGAGGCGCAAGAGGATTTCTACAATATGGTTGTCAGAACCGATACGACCCTGAGCCCGACCGATCTTCTTTCGGCGGCTAAGGCTATCGAGGAAGATATGGGACGGGTTGAAGCTGCTCACAAAGGTCCCCGCACGATTGATATCGATATTCTGCTGTTCGGCGATGAACTTGTCGATGAATACAAACTCTCCATACCACACCCACGAATGCTTGATAGAGAGTTTGTGCTGCGACCTCTCTTTGACTTGGAACCGGACCTTGACATCATCCCATTTCACACATCCGTCCGTGATGCTCTGAGCAAAGTCGCAGGGGTTAAAAGAGTTGTGAGGATTGAGGATTCTATCGATCTTAGTGAGGTAGCCGATGGCTGAGTACAGGTATATTGCGGTTGAAGGCCCAATCGGAGTAGGCAAAACAAGCTTCGCCAGAACTCTTGCAGAGAGGCTTTCGGCCCACCTGATCCTGGAGAAGACGGAGGATAATCCCTTTCTCCCCGATTTCTACAAAAACAGGACGAAATTCGCACTGCAAACTCAACTCTTTTTCCTGGTATCTCGTTATCAGCAGCAGATTAAACTACAGTCACGCGACCTATTCATGCAGAAAATCGTCACCGATTACACATTCGACAAAGACAAGCTTTTCGCTCAGGTCAATCTCGACGAGAAGGACATGTATCTGTACGACAAGATTTCCGACATGCTATCCAGATCGGTTCCTAAGCCTGATCTCGTGATTTATCTCCAGGCCTCGACCGAAAATCTACTGTCAAGAATCAGGAAGCGAAGCATATCATTTGAGAAAAACTTTGACGCGAATTATCTCGACGAATTGAACGAGGCGTATAATTTCTATTTCTTCAATTACGACAACGGGCCGCTTCTGGTGGTAAAGACAGACGAAATCGACTTTGTAGCAAATGAAGAAGACCTTGAGGATCTGCTCTCGCAGATTTCGAAGCCGATAAAGGGAACCCATTACTATGTACCGCCCGGCAGGTCGTTCCTGGAGTAGCATGGCCAAGCAGTCCAAACTCACAATCCGCGATATCAGGAAGAAAAAGGCTGACGGAGAGAAGCAGGTCTGGCTCACGGCCTACGATTTCTTCACTGCGAAGAACCTCGATGCCGTCGGTGTCGACGGGCTGCTCGTAGGTGACAGCCTGAATATGGTCGTCTACGGCAGGCCAAGCACGCTGTCGCTAACACTCGAACAGAGCCTGTACCATACTGAGGCGGTCGTGCGGGGAGCCAAACACGCCGTTGTTATTGGAGATATGCCGTTCCTGACGTACCAGCAGTCGATCTCAGAAGCTGTCGCGAACGCGGGAAAATACCTGAAAGAGGCAGGCGCGCAGGGTGTGAAGCTGGAAGGCGGCATGGAGATGGCGGCGACAATAAAGCGTCTCGTCGAAGTCGGCATTCCGGTGATGGGACATATCGGCCTGACGCCACAGTCGATTCACAAATTCGGCGGCTACAGAGTGCAAGGCAAAGAAGATGTGTCGAAGAAGTATTTGCTCGAATCAGCATCGGCTGTGGAAGAGGCCGGTTGCTTCGCAGTAGTGCTCGAAGCCATCAAACCTGATCTTGCGTCGGAGATTACCGCTCATCTGTCGATACCGACGATCGGAATCGGTGCAGGGCCAAGTGTCGACGGGCAAATCATGGTCATAAACGACATCATCGGGCTGGATGAAGAGTTCAAGGCCAAGTTTGTCCGTAGGTACTTCAATCTCGCAGCCAAGATAAGAGAGGTTGGAGAAGGATTCATATCCGACGTCCGGTCCGGCGATTACCCTTCGAAAGACGAGACCTACTAAAGTACTAAAACCTATTGAATTTACCGAGCACTGATTCACTGTGTAATCCCCGAAGAAGCATGTAAAGATGAGAACTGTTAAGAAAGCGAAACGGATGCAGTCTCTGGCAGCCGGCATCAAGCGGGACGGCAGGACAATTGCTTTCGTTCCGACGATGGGCGCCCTGCACGAGGGCCATTTGTCGCTGGTAAGAAGGGCAAGGAAGCTCGGAGATATCGTGGCTGTCTCGATATATGTGAATCGAACTCAATTCGGTCCCGGAGAGGACCTTAAGAAATATCCACGGACACTTGAGCGCGACAAGAGACTGCTGAGACTGCTCGATGTCGACTATCTATTTCTGCCTGACGACTCCGAGATGTATCCGTCAGGTTATCTGACCTATGTCGAGACCGAGGGGATAACGTCGGTACTTGAAGGCAAGTCGAGGCCCACACATTTCAGAGGTGTCACGACGGTGGTCGCTAAGCTGCTCAATATCGTTCAGCCGGATGTGGCTGTTTTCGGCCAGAAGGACGCGCAACAGGCAATAGTTATCAGCAGGATGGTCGCAGACCTCAACATCCCCGTCAAAGTCATTGTGGCACCGACTGTTAGAGAGAAGACGGGGCTGGCTTTGTCCTCCAGAAACAGATACTTCAGCCCGGAACAAATCAGACGCGCATCGTGTATATATCATGGGCTGAAACGGGGACGGGAGCTTATTAATTCGGGCGTGACTGATAGCAAGAAAGTAGTATCCGAGATTCTAAGAATCATAGATGATGCTGAGGGAACAACGATAGACTATATCTCAATAAATGACGCAAATACGCTGGATCATGTCAGGAAAATAACAAGAGAAGTACTGATTTCTGCAGCAGTAGAGCTTGACGGAGTCCGACTTATTGACAATATTAAGGCTAAGCCTGGCCGTACCGGGTGCTGAATGCTATGGAGAATGCGAATTACATAGAGATGTGCCGCGCGAAGATTCACCGCGCCACAGTCACCGAGTCGAACCTGGACTATGAAGGCTCGATCACTATCGACGCCGATCTGATCGATGCGGCGGGCCTTTACGAATTCGAGAAAGTTCATGTTCTTAACCTGAACACGAGTAGCAGGATAGAGACCTACGTCATAAAAGGGGAGAGAAGCTCAGGTGTGATCTGTCTCAACGGCGCCGCAGCCAGGCTCGGGACAATAGGTGACCCGGTTATTATCATTTCGTACTTCCATATCCTCGAAAAGGATGCTGCTTCATTCAAACCGCAGGTAGTACTGGTCGACAAGCAGAATAAGATCAAGAATGTCAGATAATCATCGAAAGCTCGCAGCGGTTGTCCTTGCTGCCGGCAAGGGCAAACGCATGAAATCTGATCTGCCGAAAGTTCTCCATGAAGTAGCAGGCAGACCGATTGTACTGCATGTGCTCGACACCCTGATAGAACTGGAGGTCGAAAAGACGATTCTTGTTGTTGGCCACCAGGCAGAGAGGGTGATCAGAGCAATTGAAAGACCTGGTATTGTATTTGTCGAGCAGAAGGAATTGCTCGGGACCGGTCATGCTGTGATGATGGTCGAGGAGGATTTGCGCAGTTTCGATGGAGATATTCTGGTGCTTCTGGGTGATGCGCCGCTGCTCCGGGCATCGACAGTTAAGATGCTTATTGCCGAGCACGAGAAGAGAGACGCGGCGGGTACAGTCCTGACTGCAATCCTGCCTGATCCAACAGGTTACGGTCGCATTGTCCGAGACAGAGACGGCCTGATCGTGAAGATTGTAGAGCACAAAGATGCTACTGTAGAAGAGCGCGAAATTGCCGAAATAAACAGCGGAACCTTTGTTTTCAAGAAGGCTCCCCTATTCGAAGCTCTCGGGAGAATCGACAACAGCAACAAGCAGGGCGAGTACTACCTGACCGATGTCATGCAGGTTTTTCTGGAGAGCGGGATGCCTACGGCTGGATATTGTGTCGATGACCACCGCGAAGCTCTCGGTGTGAACTCTGCGGAAGAACTGGCAGCACTCGACGCCCAGATGCGAGCGAAATTGTCTTGACAAACATTAAACAAAGCGTAACTTAAGGCGTATAATTTGCAGGAGATACGGTACGTAATGAAGCTATTGAAGATCCTGACATTGTGCGTTTTGGTTTCTTGCCTCTTTCAGTCTGTTACGGCTGAGACACTCGTCGACAAACCTCAGAGCACGAGTCCCATGAATACCATTGGGACTACCCGTGTCGACAGCAAGTTCTCTCTTTTTGACGCGAACCGGTTCTCAATGCAACAGAGCTACTCACTCTCATACTTATCGTACAACGGCCAGGGGCGGACGATTGGCCTCTACCTGAACTCGATGAAGTATCAGTTGAGCAGTTCACTCAATCTGAACGTGACACTGGGATGGCTGCATCAGCCGTCAAGGGTTTTTACCAGAAACGATCGAGGAGTAAACGATTACGGCCATATCATGCCAAATGTCCGGTTGCTCTACCAGCCTTCCGACAATTTCCTGTTTCAGATCAGCTTTGAGAGCATCCCCGGAGTTTATTCCGAATATTCCGGAAGCCAAGTCTGGCCGTACATCAGCAGAAGGCAATATTAACACTTCAGCGTAGATCTCGTAGATGCCCCGAAAAAGACGAACTAAGATTCCGCTACACAAGGCGTACCAGACCAGGATCAGTGCGAGGCCGAGCCGGGGGCTGAATTACCTGATCGGAGTACTCTCGCTTGTAGTTTTAGTGTTTGCCTCGTCGACTATTCTGAAAGTACTGTCCGGGGAGACGAGCAGTCTGCCTATTGAACGATCGTACCTGCGCGTGCAGGTACTCAACGGCTGCGGTGTGCTTCAGGCCGCCGCAACAATGGCATCGATAATCCGTGAGGCTGGTATCCCGAATGTGGACTTTGACGTGATCGACGCTGATAATT
>DAOVLC010000239.1 GCA_030631455.1 Candidatus Zixiibacteriota bacterium | reverse complement strand
GCCGCCGAATTTGCCGAGATTCTGCGCGGCAGTTACTGGTCGAAAGGTTCACAGCTATCGCACGTGCTCGAAATAACTCATAATCTCTCCCGCGGCATGACTGATGATAAGGATATGATCGAGTTGCTCGACCTCGTGTCGAAGGCATCGAATCTGAAGCAGGATGAGGGGTAGACAAGAGAAACCGTACAGGGAACCATGACATATGCGCGCTGTGACAGAATCGCGGCGCGCATTTTCACGTGCAATCAGGAATCCTTTCCCGACGGAGCGACAAATATGGCGCTTGCATTCGCTCGATAAAATCCCTAATATACCGATCCTTATATGGAACCACTTTGTCTTTGGAGATGGAATGACAGAGAATAAAAAGAACTGGTGGGACGGATGCCCATCATACATACCGGCAAACAGAGACAGTGCCCTTCTGGACCGTTACGAACTTCGCCCGGTGAGGCTTCAGCTGGAACTACTCAAGCCCGAACTGATACTCGCGGAGCACAACATCAATTCGACTATTGTGGTATTCGGAGGAACAAGGATTCTGGAGAAAAGCAAGGCGGAATCAAAGGTAAGGAGAATCAAGAAGCACCTCAATAAGAAACCTGGTGACGCCAGCCTGAAGAAGAAGCTTGCCGTTGCGAAGAAAGTGCTCGCTAAGTCGCATTACTATGACGAAGCTCGGAGATTCGCCGCCATAGTGTCGGCTGCTTCTCAGAAGCCGGTACAAAGAGAATTCGTAATAGTAACGGGGGGCGGCCCCGGGATAATGGAGGCCGCAAACAGAGGTGCATACGAATCTCGTGCGGTCAGTGTCGGCCTGAACATAACTCTGCCGATGGAACAGCATCCGAACAAGTATGTCACTCGCGATCTCTGTTTCCAGTTCCGCTATTTCGCTATCCGCAAGATGCACTTTCTCCTCAGAGCAAAGGCGCTACTGGCGTTTCCGGGAGGCTTTGGTACTTTTGACGAATTGTTTGAAGGTTTGACTCTCTTGCAGACTCACAAGGTCAAGCCTCTTCCGATAATCCTGTTCGGCACTGAATACTGGAAGAAAATGATCAATTTCGACTTCATGGTATCCGAAGGAGTGATCGATCCGGAGGATGTTGAACTCTTCGAATATGCGGATACCGCCGAAGAGGCATGGGGAATCATCCGCGACTTCTACAGGAAAGAGGACGCTGCGAATAATACCATCGAAGGATTGTAGATTCAATTCTGGCTCTGGGGTCGCCCCGGCCACGCTCTCCATGTTCACGATTTCTACATCACCGACTGAAGCCGTGTCTCTGGTGCTTGCGAAGATGGGCAATTTGTGTTTTATTCCACGCAGAGTCTGGCTTTGATGGATATGGATTTTCAATGAACAGAATCGTAATCGGCACTCGTGGCTCGGAATTAGCGTTGTGGCAGGCAGACCATGTCAGGCAAATGCTGTCTGCAAAGACCGACACCCCAATCGAAATTACGGTTGTCAAGACTACCGGTGATAAGATCGATGCGCTCCCTTTCTCGAAGATGGAGGGGAAAGGCTTCTTCACAAAGGAACTCGAGGAGGAACTCCTTGCCGGGCAGATCGATCTCGCCGTTCATTCCATGAAGGATCTCCAGACTGACTTGCCAGATGGGCTGTCGGTTGGAGCAGTCTGCTCTCGCGGTGATCCGCGCGAAATCGTGTTAATTGATCCGAGATCGTATGACGAATCTCAGCCGCTCGGTGTGAAAGAGGAAAAGGTCATCGGAACATCATCAGTCAGGCGTCAGTGTCAGATCTCTGAGATTATGCCGAGCCTGAAAATCAGAGATCTCCGCGGAAATGTGCCGACGCGTGTACAAAAACTGCGAGACGGGCAATATGACGCCATTATCGTTGCATACACTGGAATCCTGAGGCTGGGCATTGATTTGTCCGACCTGAAGTCTGTAATACTCGATCTCGACGCATTTCTACCTGCACCTGCGCAGGGTATCCTTGCTGTCGAGATTCGTGAAAAGGATGTCAAGGTCGGTGCAATTGTATCATCCGTCGATGACCCGGATATTCGAATACAGGTTAGACTCGAACGGGGATTGCTGGCAAAGTTCGAAGGAGGCTGCAAGCTTCCGCTTGGCGCGATTTCGAAGATTGATGACCGCAACTACTCGCTCGAGGCGATCCTCGGCACCGGAACAGAAGAGTCATGGGATCATGTGAGGAGAGTTGAAGTGACCGGAACTGATCCCGATCTGATCGTATCCGAGGCTTTTCGCGGTCTCACAGAATGACCATGAGAGGAGTTTTGGCCTTGTACAGGTCACGTGCAGGAATTATACTCCTGATAGAAGGAATTGCCTGATCTGCCCCAAGGCAGACCGGAGGTAGAGGATGACTGATATAATACATCGCCCGCGCAGGTTACGGGTCAATCAACTAGTGCGTGATATGGTTGCCGAAACCACGCTGAAAATCGATGGAATGATACAGCCGTATTTCGTCTGCGAAGGGAAAGCGATCAAAAACGAAATCCCGAGCATGCCGGGGATATATCGGGAATCACCCGACTCCTTACTCAAATCGATTGCTGACGATTTCGAATTGGGAATCAAGCGCGTGATGCTTTTCGGTGTGCCGGACAAGAAGGATGCCGCGGCATCATCGGCTCTCGGTGAGAACGCGGTTGTCAATGTGGCGGTAAAGGCATTGAAGGACAAATTCGGTGAGAACCTGTTTGTGGTTGCTGATGTCTGCCTCTGCGCTTACACCGACTCCGGACATTGCGGTATCGTAGCCAACGGCAAAGTGGACAATGACAAAACACTGCCGGTGCTGAGACAGATGGCGGTCGATCTTGCGAAATCCGGCTGCGACTGCATCGCACCGTCGGACATGATGGACGGCCGCGTGGGTGAGATCAGGAATGGTCTCGACGACGAGGGATTCACAGATACAATCATCATGGCATATAGCGCGAAATATGCTTCAGCCTACTACGGTCCATTTCGAGATGCCGTAGACTCCGCACCGCATGAAGGTGACCGTCGGGGCTATCAGATGGACTATCGGAATCGCCGCGAAGCTCTCAAAGAGATTGCACTCGACATCGATGAAGCCGCGGATATTATCATGATTAAACCAGCACTTGCGTATCTCGACGTTATCTCACAAGCGCGAGCCATGTTCGAGCTACCGATTGCAGCTTACAACGTTTCTGGCGAATACTCAATGGTCAAACTGATGGCTCGCGAGGGATACGCAGACGAGCAGCAACTGGTGCTGGAGAACATGACCGCTATTACCCGTGCTGGGGCGGATATAATACTAACATATCATCTAAGAGATATCCTGAAACAGGGATGGCTCGGTGGTTGACTGCGACGGGTCGAAAAGTTGGCTTGAAAGAGCGATCAACGTGGTGCCCGGTGGCGTAAGCTCGCCGGTCAGGGCATTCCATGCAGTTGGCGGCGATCCGATCTTTATGGAACGCGGTGAGGGAGCGCATCTGTACGATGTCGACGGCAACAGGTATCTCGATCTCTGTTCGTCGTGGGGCCCGCTGATACTGGGACACTGTCATCCTGATGTTGTGGCTGCTGTCACTGATGCTGTGTCAAGAGGCATGAGTTTCGGTACTGCGACTCCGACTGAAGTTGAACTCGCTGAGATAATGACCGAAAAGGCGAAACCGCTTGAAACAGTCCGGTTCGTATCATCTGGAACCGAGGCGGTCATGTCAGCGGTGCGTGTTGCCAGAGGATACACCGGGAGAGACAAGATTGTCAAGTTCGACGGGTGCTATCATGGCCACGCTGATCATTTTCTTGTCAGGGCAGGTTCCGGTCTGGCAACATTCGGGACGCCATCATCGTCCGGTGTGCCGGACGATTTCGCTAAGCACACGCTGATCGCCGAGCTTGGCGACGAGGAGACTGTCCAGAAGTATTTCGACAAGTGCGGCGACGATATCGCCGCAGTTCTGATAGAGCCGATCCCGGCTAACAACGGTCTGTTGATTCAGCGGCCCGAGTTTCTTCGCTTCCTGAGGGCTATCACCTCGAAGTATGAATCGATCCTGATATTCGACGAAGTCATTTCGGGATTTCGAGTCGGATGGGGCGGAGCCGCCGAGATGTACGAGATAGAGCCGGATCTTTTGACATTCGGCAAAGTGATCGGCGGCGGCATGCCGGTAGGGGCATTCGG
>DAOVLC010000034.1 GCA_030631455.1 Candidatus Zixiibacteriota bacterium | reverse complement strand
TTTTCCGGCAGGCCATTATTTTCAGGCGGTGGGGATTTTCTGCACCGCATATCTTGTCGGCTACTGGAGCATTCTGACTCCGGGTGGAATCGGTGTTCGCGAGGCGGTATTGGTACTGTTGCTCGCTCCGTATTTCTCCCCGGGGGTCGCGGCTGCGGTTGCGGCATTCGCCAGGCTCTGGTCGATTGTTGGCGAGTTGATCGCGTCTGGTATCGCGCTGCGAGTAAAGTAACAGGGTAGTAAGTGGCGAAGAAGAAACGCAAGAAACAGGTTTCGGAGGCCAAGCAGGTTGCTGCCCCAAAACGATCCAGTTTCGATAGTGTCTTTGATTCAAAACACTACTTCTGGTACTATGCGATCACAATCGGAATCCTCACCCTGATTCTCTTCAGCAAGTTCATATTCTCCAACAAGATGCTGATGGGTTCCGACACGTTGCAGGCCGGTGTGTTCTTCCGGAACTTCTTCGTGGAGTATTTCAAAGCCACTGGCTCGGTTCCGCAGTGGAATCCATACATTTTCGGCGGCATGCCTTTCGTCGACGCATTCCACGGCGACATCTTCTACCCGATAAGCTTCATCTTCAAAATGATCTTCCCGCTGTTCCGCGCACTCGGGTGGGGGCTGGTCTTTCACGTTTTCTTATCTGGGATCACCATGTATCTCTGTGCACGCTCATTCAAGCTCGGCAAGCTCGCATCATCGTTTGCAGGACTGTTCTATATGTTCGCTCCATACCTCGTGTCGCTCGTGGCACCCGGGCATGACGGCAAGATATTCGTGACAGCGCTTTTCCCGTTGACGATCATGTTCCTCGAACGAGGCATGGAGAGAAAATCATATCTTGATTTCATCGGACTTGGTACGATTATCGGCCTTATCATACTGACCCCGCATCCGCAGATGGCTTACTTCTGCCTTTGGGCAATCGGCTCGTATTTCGTTTTCAAGCTTGTTGTTCGATACCGGAAGGAGAAATCTGTATCGTCAGCCGGCATTCTGACCGGACTGTTCGTGCTGGCAATCGTGGTCGGGTTGGCGCTTTCGGCAATCCAGTTCTACCCCGGCTACAAATACGTCAAGGAATTCTCACCACGCGCAGGCGAGGGCAGGGGCGGCTACGAGTGGGCGACGTCGTGGTCGATGAACACCGAAGAGCTCGTCGGCATGGCAGTGCCTCACTTTGCGGGTGTAAATGGGCAATCAGAAAATACATATTGGGGCAAGAACTACTTCAAGGACAATTCGGAATATACCGGCCTGTTTCCACTACTTCTCGGAGCGCTTGGGCTGGTTTTCTTCAAAGACAAACGGAAATGGTTCTTCCTCGGACTCGGTGCGGTCGGTCTGATCTATGCGCTCGGTGGCACAACGCCCATGTTTTATCTTTTCTACTATATTATTCCGAATGTGAAGTCGATGCGCGCCCCGAGCATGATAATGTTCGTGTTCTCGTTCTCCTTTGCCCTACTCGGGGCAATGGGAGTACAGTATCTTGCCGAAGAGTTCAAATCGGACAAGCGCACCAGGAGGGAGAAACTCCGTAAGATCCTTCTGACGGTGGCCGTCGTATACGCCGGGCTCGCACTCATCTGGACCATAGGCGGTGAGCCTTTGATGAAGCTCTATCAGGGCATATTCTATTCATCAATCGATAACAACAAACTTGCTGCATCGCTCTCCAATATCGGCAACATCCAGGCGGGGCTTTGGATTGCGGCTATCATGTTCGGTATTGCCTTCTACCTGCTGAAGGCTTTCGAAGATCGTAAGCTCGGTCTTGCGGCTGTAGCATTGATCGGCTTGCTGGCAACCGTCGATGTTTGGCGGCTTGACTTCAAATTCATCGAAACATTCGACCCGACGCAGAGATTCGCTCCGCATCAATCGGTATCGTATCTAAAAGAAGCTGCCGGGAACGACCGGATTATCGATCTGACCGGAAGGGCATTCGGCTCTATGGACTACTTCGCTTATTTCGGGATCAATCAGGTCACGGGATACCATGGCAATCAGCTTGCCGTGTATGACAAACTGATCGGTGGGTTGCAGTACGAGAATCTGTACGATCGCACCGGAAAACCGAAGTTTCCGGTACTGAACCTTCTCGGCGTCAGGTACCTTGTCTATCAGGCTGGCTACCCGCAACCGGATCCCAGCCTCTCCAGAGTGTACGACCAATATGGGATCGCGATATACCTGAACGGAAATGCGTTGCCGCGCGCATTCATCGCACATGAGTACAAAGTGGCTGCTGCCGACTCGATACTCAGTCTTGTCACCAATCCGAGATTCAACCCCAGGACGTACATGCTCCTGGAAGAGAAGCCTGCGTTTACTCCCGGCAAGCCACCTGCTTTAGCCAAGGAGGAGTGCGAAATCACGGAGTATGAGCCTGACTACGTGAAAATCTCAACGAAGCTGAAGGAATCCGCCTTTGTCTGTCTGACCGATTCTTATTATCCCGCATGGAAGGCCTACATAGATGGCGAGCAGACTGAGGTCTACCGAGCATACACCGCCCTAAGGGCAGTCGGAGTACCCGAGGGCGAGCATACCATTGAATTCGTATACGAGTCCGAGATCTATAATACGTCGAAAACGATAACCTATCTGACAGTTCTGTTCATTGCGCTTTCATTCGCGGTTGGAGTGGTTTATCCTCGCGTAAAACCTGGGAGAAAAGATGGCTGAGAAGGCACTGATACTTATTCCGACATACAACGAGAAGGAGAACATCGAAGGCATAATCCCTGAAATCCTGAAGCAAGACGACCAGTTGTCTGTTCTTGTGATCGATGACAACTCGCCGGATGGCACAGGCGAAATCGCGGATCGGATCGCGGAAGATAATCCTCGAGTCTTCGTCCTGCACAGAGAAGAAAAGAAAGGTCTCGGGCAGGCATATATCGCTGGGTTCAGATGGGCGCTCGAGAGAGATTACGATTACATATTTGAAATGGACGCTGATTTCTCGCATGATCCGAAGTATCTGCCTGATTTCCTGGAAAACATCAAAGAATACGATATAGTCCTCGGCTCACGGTACATCTCCGGCGTGAATGTCGTAAACTGGCCGATAATGAGGTTGCTTCTATCGTATTATGCCAATGTTTACTCTCGTGTCGTTACGGGCCTCCCTCTTAGAGATGCCACCGGTGGGTTCAAGTGCTTCAGACGAAGAGTGCTCGAGGCAATCAATCTCGATGATGTGAGATCAAACGGCTATTCGTTTCAGATAGAAGTAAGTTTCCGCGCGTGGAAGAAAGGATTTAAGATAAAGGAAATCCCGATAGTATTCGTGGATCGAACTGCAGGCACCTCCAAGATGTCGAAGAAGATAGTCCGTGAAGCAATATGGATGGTCTGGCGTCTCAGAATCTGGAGCATTCTTGGCAAGCTCAAATAAGCGCGATACCGTGCTCTCAGTTATCGTAGTAAGTCATAACACGCGCAAACTTACCGCCTATCTCGTAGCATCACTTCACCGACATGTTCGCGCCTATCCCAAGGAAATATGCATTGTGGACAACAACTCGCGTGATGGGTCTGCCTGGTATCTCAGAAAGCATCATCCCGAAATTGATCTGGTGGAGTCTCGGGTCAACCTCGGTTTCGGACGAGCGGTGAATCTTGCTGCGAAGAGATGCACGGGGCGATACCTCTGGCTGTTGAACAGTGACTGTCTGGTTAAAAGCGATGTTGCTGCGAAGATGGTCGAATATCTCGAGGGACACCTCGATGTAGCAGCAGTAACGAGCCGGCTTGTCTCGAAAGATGGGTCATTCCAGGCATCATGCAGACGCTTTCCCACGTTCGGCAATGTGCTCTTCTCCCGCCAGTCTCCCCTGTCGAGACTTCTTCCGGCAAGAGCAGACTACACGCTGCCTGATTTCGATTCCCCCACGCTGGTTGACGCATGCGCATGCAGCAGCACAATGATCCGCAGGGAGCACTTCGAGAAGGCAGGCGGCTTCGACCCTCGTTTCTTCATGTATTGCGAGGATACGGACCTGTGCGCGAGGTTTGTCGCGTTTGGGTTGAAGGTAGTGTATCTTCCCGAGGCGGAAGTCACGCATCTCTGGGCAGAAAGTTGGAGAAGGAACAGTTGGATGCGTTACTATCATCACCATCGCTCAATAGCGAAGTACTTCCGCAAGCATTTCCCATGCAACACTATCAAACTCGGCTTGCTGGAACTCATGCTGGTTCTGGGACTCGGAATCCGTATCTTGCTTCTGCCATTACGGAGGCGAAGATAGCATGAGTCAATCTCTTCCATATCTTGCGGTAGCGTTTGGGCTCAGCCTTGCTTTGTCATTTGCATCCATCCGCTTTTGCAGGCGCTTTGGGTTGTACGATTTTCCGAGTCGCAGAAAGCAGCACCGATATCCAATGCCGCATCTCGGCGGTGTCGCGATCTTCATCTCGTTCTGGATTGTCTTTGGCGTTGCATATTCCACCTTCGATGGTATACGATTAGAATTGAACTATAAGATTTGGGCCATCTTCGCTGCCTCCCTGGTTGTTTTCGCCACCGGGCTGATCGATGATCTCAGGAACCTGACTTATGTTCACAAGATTCTTGCGCAACTTCTCGGTGCCGCAATCATTCTGGCGGCCGGTTTCATAATCCCGAGATTCCACATACCTTTCTGGGGCTCGATCGAACTCGGATGGTTAGCTTATCCCGTGACCGCACTCTGGATTGTCGTCCTGTCGAACAGCATAAATCTCATAGATGGCATGGATGGCCTGGCAGGCTCAGTCTCGATTATTGTCTGCCTCGGGATGTTCCTGACGGGGTCTCTTCTCGCAGTCGAGTCAGTGCAGGTGATCATGATCTGTCTCGCAGGTTCGGTCATCGGCTTTCTGGTTCTAAACAAGCCACCTGCAAAGCTGTTCATGGGAGATTCGGGGTCGCTTTTCCTCGGATTCATCTTCTCGCTGATGGCGGTGATATGCCCGATCAAAAGTTATACCGCGGTGGCTATGTTCGTGCCGCTGGTTGCGGTCGGGGTGCCGTTAATCGAGGTTGTTGTGACGTTTCTCAGGCGCACAGTGACCGGACAGCGCTTCTATGTTGCTGATAACAGGCACATTTACAACTTTCTGCAGGATTATGGGGTCAGCCCTACCGGTACGCTTCTGACCCTGTGCAGTGTCTCACTCGTATTTACAGCGTTTATCCCCGCCCTTTTTTGGTTTGACCGCAAGAAAGTTTTTTCTATATTCATTGTGTTTATCTTGATTTTGTTTTTTTGGTTCTTTGTATTGAAATTGAGGCGGAATCAGGGACAACAAGATGGCTAATGGAATAGTTCTTGAGTTTGAGAAGCCAATAGTCGAACTCGAACAGAAGATTCTCGAAATGCGGGAGTTCGCAAAGGGGGAATCAGTAGAGCTTTCGCATGAGATCGAAAGCCTCGAGCGTAAACTGGACAAGCTTACCCGCGAGATATACTCGAATCTGACAAGGTGGCAGCGAGTGCAGCTCGCCAGACATCCACGGCGTCCCTACACGCTGGACTACATCGAACACCTGACTGAAGGCTTCATTGAGCTTCATGGCGACAGAGGCTACTCCGATGACAAGGCGGTCGTATGCGGCCCGGCGCATTTTTCTGGCCGCAAGGTGATGATTATCGGACAGCAGAAGGGCCGAGACACCAAGTCCAAACTATACCGCAACTTCGGCATGATGCATCCGGAGGGATATCGAAAGGCTCTCCGCATAATGAAATTGGCAGAGAAGTTCAATCTGCCGATACTCATTTTCGTGGATACTCCCGGAGCATTCCCGGGCCTTGGCGCTGAGGAGCGGGGGCAGGCTGAGGCAATTGCGCGCAATATAAAAGAGATGGCGCGGCTAACCGTTCCAATCATAATATCTATAATAGGCGAGGGGGCTTCAGGTGGGGCACTTGGAATAGGCGTCGGCGATGTCGTTCTGATGATGGAGCACTCTTGGTATTCAGTGATTTCACCTGAGGGCTGCGCTGCAATTCTCTGGCGTGATGCTGCGAAGGCTCCTGATGCAGCAGAGGCGCTGAAGCTGGCGGCTCCAGACCTGATAGACCTTGAGATTATCGATAGAATCGTACCTGAGCCTTCGGGTGGGGCGCACAGAGATCATGCAGGCGCTGCCAGGGCTCTCGCGTCGACTATCGATGAATACCTCGATACGCTCATTGGGTTGAGCGTCGAAGAACTTCTCGAGAGAAGGCTCGAAAAATTCAGGAAGATGGGTGTGTTCTGCCATGAGTAGGAGACTCTATGCTCAGCGATGAGTTACTGAAGATACTTGCATGCCCGAAGTGCAAAGGCCATTTGGACTATATCAAAGACAAGGAGAAACTCGTCTGCAACGGTTGCAGGGAGACATACAGAATAGAAAACGATATTCCGATCATGCTGATTGATGAGGCGGAAAAGTTCTAAGTTTTAAGGAGATTTCGATGAAATTATCCAAGTTCTCTTCTGAGGAGTTGATCACATTTGAACTGAAGAGTACAGACAAAGACGGCGTGATTCGTGAGCTTGTTGACCTGGCCTCGAGATCGAGTCTCGTAAAGGATCAGGACGAATTGTCACGTGACGTCATTGAAAGAGAGAATCTTGTCACAACCGGTGTGGGTTACGGTGTCGCATTTCCGCACGCGAAGACGAGAGCGACTCGCGGAATAGTCATAGCGTTCGGCAGGTCTGATGAAGGCGTGGACTTCGATGCGATGGACAAGAAGCCGGTGCATCTGTTTTTCCTGATAGCGGCACCGGAAGACGCTATCGGCGCTCACCTCAACGTTATGGCCAGGCTTTCGTTTATAATGAAGAGTGAAGAAAATCGCGAGAAGCTCCTGGAAGTCAAGAGTCCCGGGGAACTATTGCAGATTATCGATACTGTAGAATAACATATAATGAAATGGATTTCCTTTGCTGTAGTCAAACAGAAGGCATTTAGAACCAGCTTGACGCTGGCAGCTGTGAGCCTCCTTTTTCTGTTCTTGCCAAAGGAAGCACGGGAGTCTGTTTCCGCCGCAATTCAGACCATATTCTACTCGCACTTCTACGGAATAAAGGACAAGCTGAACGACCAATACGAAGTACTATTCAAAGTATATGATATAAACAGGCAACTCAATGCGAAAATTGTCGATCAGACACTCGAATTGACTTCACTACGGGAGCACCAAAAGGAAAATGAACGACTCAGGAATCTCCTCGGTTTCAAAGAGACTTTGGGCTATGATCTTATACCGGCGGAAATAATCGCACTTGACCCCAAACGCAGACAGAACGCAGTACTCTCTGAGATAAGTTCCGAGAAGTCTGTGTCGTCCAATCTGCCGGTCGTCAATGTGGACGGTTTGGTCGGGAAGACAACCTCGGTTCTGAACGACCTCGTGACCGTGGAGCTTCTCACGTCGCCGAATTGCAGGGTAGCCGCGCGCGATGCGAACACGAGAGTGCTTGGGATAATTCGCTGGGTTGGTGGACGGCATCTGCTGCTCGATAACGTATCACTTTCGGACACTGTCAGGGTAGGCGACACCATAATCACTTCGGGACTGGGCGGCAGATTCCCGGAGAACCTGCCTATCGGTACCATTTCGAATGTTGAGGTTGGCAGGTCACCGTTTTTCAAGACAATTGACGTTGCACCGTTCGTCGACTTCGGCGCCCTTGACGAGCTAATGATATTGAAACGGAGCAAGTAATACACCTATGACCAGCAGAAAACTCCTGATGTTTGTTGGATTGGTGCTGAGCGTGATAGTGTATCAGACGCTACTTGCAGATCTATTAACAGTAGGCTCCGCTCGACCCGATCTTATACTGATCTTGATAGTTTGGCTGACGCTTACGCGTGACCTCACCTGGGGAGTGTCGTTCGCATTTCTGGCGGGGATTATCGAGGACTCACACACACCTCAATTCCTTGGGCTGGGCGCGTTCCTAAAGATTGCCGGAGCCGTAGCGGTATACCTGATCTCACGCAGGGTACGAACTGACAGGCTGATTATCAAAATCGGCATGGTCGCAGCCGTAGTGCTCGCTCACGACATTCTCTATTTCCTTGTTGTATATTCATTCGACGTCCAGCTTGGGTTCGCAACGCTTTTCCACACGATTATCCCGTCAGCGGCCTACACATCGGTTATTGCCGCGGTCGTATTGTATCTGGCTGAGAGACAGCTTACGATTAAGTTCGAGTCATGATGGAAACTGCCAATTCGAGAGCTCTGAGAGCGAATATCCTGGCGGGTATCGCTGCCGCAATTGTCCTGTTGTTGCTCGGCCGAATGTTCTATATGCAGACATTTCAGCACAAGTACTACTTCAAGATTTCGGAGGATAACCGAATCCGCATTGTTTCTGAGATTGCCGTTCGCGGAAAGATAACTGATCGGAACGGACGGCTGCTTGTCGACAACAGACCTTCGTATGTGGTTGCCGCCGTACCGATCGAAATATCCGATCTTGACTTGATATCGTCCAATTTGTCGACTCTTCTCGACATTCCCGCGGAACGTATATCAACTAAGATCAGACGAAGTAGATTCCGTCGTCATGAACCTGTGAGGCTGAAACGTGACGCTTCATTCGAAATTGTCTGCCGGATCGAGGAAGCATCGGATGACTATCCCGGCGTTGTGCTTCAGTTAGATCAATCGAGGAATTACCCTGCAAACGGATCGGCAGCTCATCTTCTCGGCTACCTCAGCGAGGTCACTGAGACGGAGCTCGACAGGCTGCGAGGAAGAGGGTTTCATTCCGGCTCCCTTATAGGTCGAAAAGGTATCGAGAAAGCTTACGATGATTTTCTGCGCGGTGAGGACGGTACCAGGTATCTTGAAGTGTCTGCCGAGGGCAGGATAATCGGCCCCCTCAGAGAAAGAGACCCTGTCGAAGCAACCCCCGGTTATGATGTCAGGCTCACGACCGATTATGACCTTCAGATTTACGGAGAGTCGCTGTTTGGAGATACCCTGACAGGTGCGGCTGTTGCGCTTGATCCCAATACCGGTGCGATCCTGGCTTTTATTTCGCAGCCGAGTTTCGACGCGAACCTCTTTACAGGTCCGCTTTCTCAGGAGGATTGGGAAAAACTGTCGACCGACGAGCGACATCCCCTTCTCAATAGATGTATACAGGCGATGTATCCTCCCGCGTCCACACATAAGCT
>DAOVLC010000285.1 GCA_030631455.1 Candidatus Zixiibacteriota bacterium | reverse complement strand
GATATGTTCAAGTACGCGCAAGGCCTGACTGACCGGCCTGTCAAAGGCATGGTAACCGGGCCATACACAATGTGTGACTGGTCGTTCAACTTGCATTATGACAGCAGGCGAGAGGTTGTCCTGGCATTTGCGCACATCCTCAGGGATGAAGTGAGAGATCTTGAGGCAGCCGGTGCAAAATACATTCAGATCGACGAACCCGCCATCTCAACTCGCCCTCACGAGATCGATATTGCCATTGAAGCGATGAAGATCGTGACGGAAGGTATCAAGGCTACAACCATCAGCCACATCTGCTATGGCGATTTCGAGACGATCTATCCACGAATCCTCGACCTGCCTGTAGATGTCCTTGACCTCGAATTTGCAAATTCGGATTTCCGCAACCTCGATGTCTTTCGCAAACCTGAATTCACAAAACGCATCTCGCTCGGTGTCGTCGATATACACAGTTACGTAATCGAGACAAAAGAGCAGGTGATGCGGTGGATCGACATGGCGCTTGATGTCTTCGATCCGGAGAAGGTCTGGATCGACCCAGATTGCGGGCTCAAAACACGCACAAGAGAAGAAGCTATCGACAAACTCAGGGTCATGGTCGAGGCGGTGAATGAGGTCAAGAGCGAACGAGGGTGGCGGTAGCGACTCTCGAAGGGAATATCTGATGGCATCAGAGGAAGAAGCCATAAGATCGGATCCATTTCTGAAGAGGCTTGCCGACGGTCCGATTCTCGCAGATGGCGCGATGGGAACCGTCATCTACTCGAAAGGCATATCCTTCGGCCACTGTTTCGATGAGTTGAATCTGTCGCGACCTGAACTCATCAACTCGATACATCGAGATTACATCGAAGCTGGCGCTGAAATCATCGAAACCAATACATTCGGTGCCAACTACGGCAGGCTCCAGTCGCACGGCTACGAAGATAAGGTAAGAGATATAAATCTGAAAGGCGTGAAGGTTGCACGCGATGCGCGGGAAATATGCGGACGGTCCGTATTTATCGGTGGTTCTATCGGCCCACTCGGCAAATCTCTGAGACCGTTCGGGCAAATCCAGAACGCTACTGCTTTCGAGTATTTCGTGCAGCAGGCAGAAGCACTGCTCGAAGGTGGCGTAGATCTTTTCATAATCGAGACGATGTCATCGCTCGGTGAAATCGAGCAGGCTATAAAGGCAGTGAAGAAGCTTTCGAATCTGCCTGTCATAGCAATGATGAGTTTCACCGAGGCGGGCACGACGTTTCTCGGGCATTACCCGGAGGAGGCCGCACGACTGCTCACCGATCTCGGCGCCGATGTCATCGGTGCTAACTGCTCCACAGGCCCGCAGAGACTACTTGACATCGCGAACATGCTTAGACAGAGCACCGACAAACCGCTTGCGATCATGCCAAACGCCGGCATGCCGCGATATGTCGAAGGGCGCTTTCATTACGGTGCGTCACCGGGCTATTTTGCGGATTACGCGCTTCATCTTCTGAATGCAGGCGTCTCAATTATCGGTGGATGCTGCGGAACCACCCCGGATCATATCAAATCGATGGCTGCGGTCGTATCTGACTACTCCAAACCTTCCGTCGAGCCTGAAATATCTGTGAAGCTTGTTGATCGGGTGGTTGTCCAGAAGACCGACGTCGTGGACGTTCACGAGAGCAGCTTCGTGCAGAAACTCGGCAAGGAATTCGTGGTCTCAGTCGAACTCGATCCCCCGCGCGGCACCAATCCGGAGAAGCTGCTGAAGGCAGCCCGAAGACTCGAAGCATCTGGAATAGACGCGATCAACATTGCGGATTCGCCGATGGCGCGTGTAAGGATGAGCGCCCTTGCACTTGCGTATCTCTTTAAGCAGCATGTCGATTTGGAGATTATCCTGCACTTCACCTGTCGCGACCGCAATCTGATGGGATTGCAGTCCGACCTGATGGGAGCGCATGCGGTTGGAATAAAGAACATCCTCGCGATTACCGGTGACCCACCGTCGGCTGGCGACTATCCGAACGCTACTGCGGTGTACGATGTTGATTCGATCGGTCTGGTCGAGATTATCAGAAAGCTCAATTCGGGGACCGATCTTGCGGGCAGCTCGATAGGCAAACCGACGGAATTTTCCATCGGTGTTGGTGCCGATCCTTCTGTGGATGACCTCGACCGTGAGCTTTCGAGACTCGAACGGAAAGTCGATGCGGGCGCTCAGTTCGTTTTCACTCAGCCGCTTTATGAGCTTGGAGTTGCGGAGAGATTCGTCAATATGGCAACCGGTCTCAATGTGCCGATTCTTCTCGGACTGCTGCCATTGCAGAGTTATCGCCATGCAGAGTTTCTACACAATGAAGTCCCCGGCATTAGCGTTCCCGAGGAGCATCGCGAACAGTTGCGTAGAGCAGGGAAGCAGGCGAACGTAAAAGGAATCGCGATGTGTCGCGAATTGCTCAAGTCGGCGAAAGATGTTTTCGCGGGCGTGTACCTGATGCCGTCATTCGGCAGGTACGATACAATACTGGATATACTCGATGGCGTCGTTAAATCGCAAGGGCGTACTGTCATCAAACCTGATGATTCGAAATCCTGATAATAAAGATACATGGAGGTAAGCCCATGAATTTTAGCACGCACTTTCGGACCGTGGAGGCTCCAAATGCCGAGCTCATGGTCATGTATGCGTACGAGGGGAAGTTCGCGGCCAATCAACACCTGAAGGCATTGGACGTGTGGCTCGACGGTTACGTCTCGAATCTTTTCTCTCTTGAAGCGTTCACCGGCAAGAAGAACCAGACTGCCAGGATATTCCCAAAGGACGGTATTCCTGCTGCAAAAGTACTGCTGGTTGGACTCGGCAAGAAGGCTGATCTGAAGCCGGAGATCATCCGCGAGTATGGCGGAACTGTCGGCAAGTCGCTTTCGGGACTCAAAGCAGGATCATGCACGGTGTTTCTGCCCGAAGTGAAAGCGGCGATCATTCCGTCAGCTCAACTGGGGCAGATGGTGACCGAGGGGATTCTGCTCGGATCTTTTTCCATGACGGATTACAAGTCCGATCCGGAAAAGAGCATTCTCCCGGACGATGTTTGCCTGATACCTTTCAGAAGAGCTGCTGCAGCCGCGGTCGACAAGGGACGAATGGTCGGCGAGGTTACCGCCTGGGCGCAGAATACCGTGCGCAGATTGGTTTCACATCCCGCAATATACCTTACTCCGACGAGATTCGCGAAGTACGCAGAGGAGTTTGCCTCGGAGTACGGATTCAAATGCAAAGTTCTGTCGATGGCCGAGATTAAGAAGCTGAAAATGGGATGCCTTCTCGCAGTGAATGCCGGATCTGATCAGCCGCCGAAGTTCCTGATACTCGAATACAAGGGACCGAAGGCGAAGAAGCGTAAGGTATGTCTGGTCGGCAAAGGCATCACGTTTGACTCCGGCGGATACAGTTTGAAGCAGGCTGTCAACATGATCGATATGAAGGCGGACATGGCAGGAGCGGCTTGCGTGTTGGCATCGGTTGCCTCCGCCGCCCGATTGAAACTGCCGGTGCACGTAGTAGGACTTACTCCGATAACCGAGAATCTCGTGTCGGGCAAGGGCTACAAGCCGGGAGACGTTGTGACTTCGTACAACGGCAAGACGATTGAGGTCACGAACACCGATGCGGAGGGTCGCCTGATATTGGCTGATGGG
>DAOVLC010000191.1 GCA_030631455.1 Candidatus Zixiibacteriota bacterium | reverse complement strand
GCGCGTCTACTGATATCATCAGCAGACAGCTCTTTTTTGTGGAGCTTTCGAAAAACCAGGAGCTTTTCTGCCGCCAAGACACACCGTGATGCCTTGAAGGCCGTCTCTAAATCCAATCTGGCCAGTACTTCCTTGGGTAATTTGTCCAACGTAAGTTCTCTCATCGGCTTATTCTCCTTTAACACATGACCAGCTCGTACTGGGGCCAGCAGCCCACATTCATGCAGAAAAAGTGGATTCCCATCACAATATGAATATAAGCAAATCAGTCGACCCGTACCACAACAAAGGGCCCCGGCTCATACCGGGGTCCTTCAAATCTTTGCGAGCAGACTTTCTGACCTACGGTTCTACCCTACGTTGACTCAACTTACAGCAATCCTTTATCCTTCAATTCTTTTCTCTCTTTGTGGAACAGGCGATAGCCTTTGTCACGGGTTCTCTCGTCCTGTCGCGCCTTCTTCGTGTTCTTCCGGCGAGCAAGGTGTTGCAGTTCCTTCTGTAGCTTGAGATAATTGCCGAACCGTTTGGCATCAAGCTCACCGTCCTCGATTGCCTCCCGTACAGCGCAGCCCGGTTCGCGCTCATGCCTGCAATCGCTGAACCGGCACCCCTCGGCAAGTTCCGCGATATCATCAAATGTCCGCATCAGCCCCTCTTCATCGCCCCACATCTGAATCTCCCGCATGCCGGGTGTGTCGATCACGACCCCGCCTGTCGGCAGGACGATCATTTCCCGGGATGTCGTTGTATGTCGCCCTTTGCCGTCATACTCGCGCACCTCCCTGACCTTGAGCAGCTCGGTTCCGAGAAGGCTGTTGATGATAGTCGACTTTCCGACCCCCGACGAGCCAAGAAGCGCTACTGTTTTGCCGGTACTCAGATACCCCGTCACCGCATCGAGACCTTCATTCTGTTTCGCGCTGACAGGAATAATCGGTACACCAAAGGCGACAGATTCGACTTCAGACACACATGCCTCGGTATCCGGGCAGATATCGGTCTTGTTGAGAACAATCACGGGAGCGGCCCCGCTGTCCCATGCGACAGTCAGATAGCGTTCAATCCTGCGAACGTTGAAATCGCCATCGAGGCCGCACACAAGGAATACCGTATCGATATTGGCTGCGAGTACCTGCTCCTCGGTCTTGCCGCCCGTATCCGGCATTCCGCCCGACAGCACAGCTTTGCGCGAGAAACTGCTCTTCCGAGGAAGAACGGCATGGATCGTCGCTCTCCCCTCCTGTGGACGCGCATCGACTGCTACCCAGTCGCCAACCGATGGGAAGTCACCCCGCGAGTGTGCGCTGTGGCGAAACTTCCCCGACACTTCGGCGTCAAGTACACCGAGTTCACAGTATGTAAGATAGAGATTCTTGTGTTCACGCGCTATCCTTGCAGGTATGAAACCTAGATTCCTGTATTGCTCGAACTGTTCTTCGAAAAATTGATTCCAACCTAATTCATCTAAATTCATCATCGTTTTCCTCGTTGCTGAATGTCAGTCAGCTATCTACATGGATCGGGCTCAAATCCCATTAGGGAAAGGAGAAACCCGATAAATTCTCATATCAATCATGAGGTCACCTCCTCTCGGCTTCCCCTGACAGATAGAAAGAAGCCGCGTCAGAACCTCTCCGCAGTATCGTACTGAATATGAATCAGAGAAAAACCGCGGACATACGTCACATCCGCGGAATTGAATTCGAGCAGAATACGGCCAACCCTCAGAGGTAGGCCATCAGCAAAGAACTCTCAGAATCGAGAGCTTACCGATGAATCCTCCCGGTACGTGACGTAACGACATTTTCATTAACAGCGACTTGCATTAATTACGTCTCCTTTCCGGACAAATTCTCGGTCACATCTCGTCGCTTCTACGAACGTAGTATGTTACTTGTTTCGGATTAGTCAAGGAAAAAGAACACTGCTGTGGCTCGGGATAACATCAGCGCTCGAATGGAAATACTACTCCTCACCGCTATGGGCAGGTATCGGTCTGGCGATGTCGATTGGAACCGGCATGGCGGGCTGCAAGAGTCGATCCGATAGTGGCACTTCGCTACGAGTGATTCAGCGTATGTATGAAGTAGTGTATGACTTCTGGGGAAGCCAGCCCTAATGGGAATCCCCAACGAGTACAAATGCGCCCCAGAACAGTGGGTGTGTATGGCCCTGGTTGTTTCGATTGACTTCGATTATCTTCAGAGCCGACTGGCGAAGCGCCTCCTTCTTGGAAGCTCCTCCGAGCCAGCACCTATAGAACTCGTTCATCAGATGGCCAGTTTCGATATCCGGGACTTTCCACAGGCTCATGATGACAGCGCGGGCGCCCGCATGTTGGAATGCTCTTCGCAGCCCGAATACACCCTCGCCTGTTCGGATGTCACCGACGCCGGTTTCGCAGGCTGAAAGAACTGCCAGCTCGGTTCCAACGAGATTCAGACCGGACACCTCAAATGCCGTCAGAATACCATCTTCGGACTGTGAGTCTGCCGTGCCAGCGTTGCGAAAGACAGCATTGGCATTTGCAAGAGCTATTCCGGATCGAAGCAGCGGGTTCTCGATCATGTGGACAGCCGTAACATCCACATCCTCACAGAAAAACCCATGCGTAGCAAAGTGGATCAGGAATGGAGGATCGCTCATCGTCTTGATAATCTCCTCGCGAGCCTCGGCACCGAAATACAGACTGACGTTCATCTCGGCTTTGGTTTCCAGCAACTCCCTGATCGACTCTGCCTCAGACAGACCGGATGGAAGAGGATGGAATTCATCGCTCCAGCAGTCACTAACACTTCGCGAAGTCGTTTGGTCAAACTGAACCGAAGCAAAATTGGGCGAACCGCTCTGCGCGGACGAACAATCAAAGTCAGGCGCCGCCACCAGCAATGCCCAATCCGAACGCTCCGGTTCCTCCTCAAACCTGAGCAGGTCACGACCGGTCGAGAGGTAACTGATGCAGTAGTCCTCAATCAGAAATCTGCCGCCCGGTCGAGGCAGTATCTCGAACGGCAGCAGGTTGAGTTCACCATCGGGACAAATGAACAAGTCCCTGCGACCGCCAAGGGCTGTCTCGATCGGGGCAAAGACCATATCGTGAAGTTTCTGCGTCACGTCTCTGAGTCTTGCCTCCAGGATAGTGATTCTGTCTGAACGGACATCCAATCCGGAGCCTGCATCGTAGATCATTCGTCTCGCCAACCGTACAAGACTATCGATCACGGAGGCATCACCAAGATCGCTGAGCGAGATTGTCTCCTCATGGTCAAGAGTGAACGCAAGGTATCTCGGTCTGCCTGTTCTTTCTCTATCGTTCCCTGTCGCTGAGAAATCGTACGGTTCATACCTGACGATTTCGCAAAGGACTGCGCTATCGGCAATGGACGTTGCTACATCGGAGATGTCAAAGCGCCTCGCCTCCAGCTCCTGGGCGGCCTCTGAGCATAAAACGCTCATTTGCTTCTGGAGTGAGTCTTTCAGCTCTCCCAGTGAATCGATTTCCCAGACGATGGTACCAACGTCACCCACCATTGCACGAGTAATTGACAGATCGGAAATCTGACCACATATGCCCAACCACCCCTCTGCCATCTCCCTGATTTCCGGCATATCGGAACACCACGCGATCTCCTTCTCTGCCGAGACAGCCTCCAGGGCAACCGCCTTCCCTTTGAGGACCATCTCCAGTGACATTCTTCTGGTCTCAACTGAAGGGTCCGACAGCGCACATGAGAAGAGCGAATTGACGATGAGAGGGTGGATGCCAAGAAACCTGAGCTTCTGATCTTCTGATGAGCCTCTGAACTGGTTGGCGATGAACTCCTGTCTCGAACTCATCATTCGCTCGTAGGCTTCAAGAGCCTTGACGTATTCCCCGGTGGAACCGTGAAGTAGTGCCTGACAATGAAGAATTTCCGCTACTGCAGTGTTTTCGGTTCCCAGGGCATTTTCCTCAACTACCAGCGCCTGACCGTAGTACTCTTCCGCCTCCGGATACAACCCTCTGAACCGACGAGTATCAGCCAGACCTTTGAGACACCACCCGGTGTGCAAATGATCGGAGTCATAATGTATCCCGCATATCGCGAGCGCTCGTTGATAGAATGCATCAGCCGTTTCGTATTCCTCCAATACCGTGAAGAGTTCACCCAGCCCTGTGAGGGGATAGATGAGAAACGAATGATCCGGTCCGAAGTAATCCTCGCGAAGCCTCAAAGCCCTGCGCAAGTTCTCCTCCGCTTCATCATACCTGCCCATCCTGATATACAGCAAACCGATATTGTTCAAAGACTCGGCCAAATCCACGCTGTCAGTTGAACAGACTCTTTCTCTGATCTCGTATGATGTCCGGTATGTCGACTCGGCTTCCTCGAGCCTGTCCTGATCCATCAGCATGTTTCCATAGTCCTTGTAGAGCGAGGAAATCTTGCTGCTCTCAGGAAGATTATTCTCTTCAAATATCTGCAGAGCTCTTATGAAGCACTGCTCCGCCTCGTCGTATCTTGCCTGGGCACCGTATATGTAACACAAGCCTTCGAGGCAATCAATGGCTGTCCTTGGGAGAGGTTCGGGACCGGTCTTGGCCATCTTGAGAGCTTTCAGAAGGTATTTCTCTGCTTCACGGTAGCGGCTCAAGT
>DAOVLC010000297.1 GCA_030631455.1 Candidatus Zixiibacteriota bacterium | reverse complement strand
GTTTGCGACTTCCCAGCCCTATTTAGGTTTCTCTTATGATTGTCAGACAGCCCCGCATAGAGACTTTCCCGGTCGCGGTTGAGTCGGAGAACATGCGTAGTATGACGTGCACTTTCGTAGGAACTGTACGATCTGCTCTCTCTTGTCTCAAGCTCGATTACATTTATGCGAGAGAAGCCTCTGCCACTCGACCATTTCACGAAGCTGTCATGGACATGTTGCCGCGGCATATCGCCTCGCATTACCGCACCGCCGTAAGTTCCCATCGGCATTGAATAGCACTCGCGCAGGCCGAGTCGTTGCCGTATACAGAAGGGGAAGTACCCTGTGACGTTGGCGCCGTCTTTCACGAGTAGAATTCCGCACTCATATCCAGGCAGTGCGTTCCACAGTTTGAGCCAGTATGGACTCTGGAAGACATTGGATGATTCCTCAGGGAATGCGAGTTCGCTCAGTGCCGAAACAGCTTCATTACCTCTCAGGACTTCGAAATCTGGCATTTCTATTCGCGTATGAAGGCAATCTTGCCGGTGTGGCTTTCGCCATCCGGAGTCGACATGTAGAAGAAGTACATTCCGCTTGCGACCAGTTGGCCGCTTTCATTGCGCCCGTCCCATCCCTCGGAGTTTGAGGTCTTTGTCACGAGTTCTCCGGCAAGGGTAAGTATCGAAACATCGGCCTCGCCGTCATAATTGAAGAAGACTTTGGTGTGATCGGGAATGATGAACGGGTTTGGGTGAGCGATCACATCCTCAACCACTACTGTAATCTCACCGAAATCGTAGTCGAGTCGAGAAAGACCCGACGACGTGCCGACCCAGAGGAAATTGTCTTCGTCAAGGAATAGCGATGTTATCTCATTTCCGGCGATGGCACTGTTTGCGGTCGTGAACACCTCGAACCCTGACCCGTCGGCGAAGAACAAAGCCAGCCCGTTGGATGTGCCTATCCACAGGTTGTTACGGGAATCCACTTCGATCGCATTTACCTGCGGACCGGTACCAACCGGAAGTTCAGTCCTGAAAATGAGGCCGTAGCTGTATTCATAGCGCGCTAAACCGGCGTTGGTCCCAATCCAGATCGTTGTGTCACGTGAGTCGCCATCTCCCGTTTTGACTGTGCTCGCGAGCACTCTGATGTTGTTGGATGGTAGGAAGTCCTGCGTCGTGAATCGCTGGCTTTCCACATCTGTATGGTCAAAAGGGTCAGGACCGAAGTATGTCTTCACCAGTCCGGAGTTCTCGTAGCCAGTCCAGAGATCGTTGCCCGCGACGTGTATTGATTGAATGTCGTTTTCTTCGAGCCCCTCCTGATCCGTGTAGTAATCCCATTGCTCAACCGAAGGGTCAAAGAAGCTCACCGGGCGCATCGGGTAGCCAAGGTAACATGGGAACCATATCCTGCCGAAGGCGTCTATGTCCAGGTCCTTAAGCACTATGTAGCTTTGATTGACTTCAATGCCCTGTAGTGAGCTGTTTTCTCTACCGTATTTGACAAGCGAATCGCCGTGGATCCTGAGTGCACCATTCTGCCAGGTTGCAATCCAGACTCCATCGTTTCTGTCGACCTGGAGCGCCCACTGGCTTCCTTCGGAGAAGGGCAGCTCATGGTGCAGCCATGTGTCCCCATCGAAACTTGAAGCAAATGGCTCTTTGACCACAGTCCAGATAGTGCCCTTGCTGTCAGCACCTATGTCGACGATAGCATTCGATGCAGGTCCCGGCACTTGCAGGTTCTGCCACCCTGCTGCCTCCACAAAGACGCCACTCTCCATGGTTCCGATCACGATACCGCCATCGACAGAAAGGGTTGCTCGTATTATGACCTCCGGTAGACCTGTCAAGTCGTAAGGAGTGAAGGTGTTTCCGTCGTATGAATAGATTCCGGCCTCTGTTGTAACGAGTAGTGTCCCGTTCGAAATGTCAAGCTGACGGATGGATTCATCGGATAGACCGACAGGTTGCCACACGAACAGACTGTCCGTTTCCATAAGCGTGTATAGTCCTGAGGAAGTGCCAACCATATACTCACTGTTGAACGCATAAGCCACTGCGATATCTGCTTCCGGGTATCCTAGTGAAGCATCCTCAGTCGCGGATACCCAGTGAGTGTAGTCTTGCAGAAAAGGATCGTTGACGTTGGCAAATGCAATGCCCTCATCACATGCGGCGATGACGGTCTCATCGTGTATACAGATTGAGATAACCGGTGTCTCGACAGTAAAGCTTCCGAGACGTCTATATGTCTCTTTTATCTCCCCATCATTTCTGAACATATCGAACTTGCTGATCCCGATATCCGTTGCCAGCCACAGGAATTCCCCACTGATTGCCATGTCGTTAATCATGATGCCGTTTCCATCGCGGTCGAGCAGAAGGAATATCCTCCATTGCCCATCCTGCGGATTAAATCGGGAAAGCTTGCCTGTTTCCGATCCAAACCAGATGTAACCACCTGCCGCGACCCCGGTGTTTATCTCGTTATCTCCGAGCCCCTCGGAATTCGTGTATTTCGCCAGGGAGCCACCATCCACAGTGAAGCGGAGAACGCCGCCACTGGTCGCCGCCCAGACTTCACCCTCGTATTCAAGCAATGAGTTGATCTGACGCGAATCGGTGTATGTTTTCCACGATACCGCGTGTACCTGAACGCCAAGAACAGCGATATATACGAGCGTCGCAAATGTTGTAAGTGTCCGCCGCATGTTATTTCCTCGTTAGTTTAACAAGCAGTCCGGCGAAAAGAAACAGAAAAGTTGCGATCATGCATAGCTTCGGCAACCAGAGGCCGTGTTCCGTGAAGAGTGTCCGCTCTGCGATTGTGCCGATTTTTCCGTAGACAATGGTGCGTTCGCCAAGGTTGCTCCTGCCGTATTTCCTGCCATTCGGATCGACCGTGAAAGTGAAACCGGAGTTAGCGCACCGTGCTATCCATGTCCTGTTTTCGATCGCGCGAAACGATGCCATTTGCATGTGCTGATACGGCCCCGCAGTCTTGCCGAACCATGTGTCGTTGGTTATCGTCAGAAAGAAATCCGCACCATTGTTTGCGAACCTTCTGCATAGATCGGAGAAGGCAAGCTCGAAGCAGATCAGTGTGGCATAATTCCCTTTGGGATGTTCAAAAAGCAGAAGCGAGTCACCTGATGAGAAATCGGATTGGCCGAGTTGGACGTTCTTGATCGCCGGGAAATAATCGGCGTATGGCACGCGTTCGGAAAAGGGCACCAACTCAATCTTCTTGTATGGTGGCTGCGTTTCCCCATAGGGAGTGAAGTAGTGGCAGCCATTGTAATACCTCGGCCTGTCGCCCGGAAAATCTTCGTAAATCAATGTTCCCACCAGCATATAAGTCTGCAATTCGGTTGCCAGGCTTCTAACCCAATCGTAATACTTCAATTCGTGTCTGAGATACATTGGCGCGGCTGTTTCCGGCCACACGATCAGATCGGCTCCGTGGTCATGAGCCTTGCGAGTCAGGCTGTCATAAACCTCGATGTTGTATTCGCGCATCGACCTGTCCCACTTTATC
>DAOVLC010000224.1 GCA_030631455.1 Candidatus Zixiibacteriota bacterium | reverse complement strand
GAAGAAGAAGGCTACTAAGAAGAAAGCCACTAAGAAGAAAGCTACTAAGAAGAAAGCCACCAAGAAGAAGGCTACTAAGAAGAAAGCCACTAAGAAGAAAACTACCAAGAAGAAAGCTACCAAGAAGAAAGCTACGAAGAGGAAAGCCACGAAGAAGAAGGCTACTAAGAAGAGAAGATAGGATCGTCATATAGGCGATTCAATCGACTTTACCGGGCGGTTTTACCGCCCGGCTTTCTATTGCACCTAACGAGACAATTCACTAATTTGTTGACGACATGGTCATGCAGCAATCAAATGCGAATGCCGGTTTTATCCACGCCTCGGTCCGCGTGGACGTACTGTAAGAATACAACTGTTCAGATTACAAGCGCTTTCTGGTGGTGCCGATGCATAAGCTCTTGTTCGTTTCGCTAACACTCTTCTTTGTTGTCTCGATAACACAATCAGGAAAGTCGAGGGAACTGACGGTGCTGCAGGATCCCGTTGGCCTCTACGTGCACGGGGCGAACGATTCTGTAACTACCGCCGTCTTGGAACTTGCACTCCTTTATCTGAAGACCCGCGGCCACGACCCGGTGAAACTGAATGAGTTATGGAAGGACAAGCGAAAACTACACGAGAAAAGAGCAATCCGAAAACGGGCCGCGAGATCCGGTATGACTTCTTTGATCTACCTTGATATTCAACCTGCGGACAAGAACGAGAAATACAGACTCTACAGAAAGGGTTACAGGACTTGGCTGCCAACAGGCGTGAAGTTCAAGCGCGAGCTCTTCCAGTTGAGCCTGGGTGCAGATATCTACTCCGATGCGAAGCGAAGGCTCCCCGATCACAAAGCTGGATATAAAAGCGCCGTTCACATATCAACAGAACTATCCCTCTTCGGACTGAAATCAGACTTTTTCAATTACAGCGAACCGGTTATGCGAATGTTCGGGGAGGCCATCGATTCGCTCCTGGTTGTTATTCCGGAAAAACCAGATTCGGCAGAACCCGTGTATGGGGTGATCCCGGCAACAATAGTCTGTGACCGGGGATTCGAATCCCACTACGGAAGAGATGAGTGGGTCAAAGAAATGGCAAAGCAAATCTACATGGCAAACCTGATACTTGCTGAGAACCTGAACGTCGTGTTGAACGTTCAGACATCAATGATTTATGATATCCCTTCTGAGGTCGAATCGATGGGAGATCTGCTTCGCCACCTCAGATCGGAAGAGTTCAAGGTCCCTAAGGGAGTCTGGGTCTTCTTTTCGAGTCAGAACCTCGAATTCGACAGGAAGTCGGTAATGAGCCTTGGCTTGCTTGGCCTCTCTTCGCTGGTAGGAAGAAGAACTGTTGTGGCTGGATATCCTCTACACGAAGATGAATCAGAACCATGGGACTATTTATTCGAAAGCCTGATCATAGTCCACGAGGTAGGGCATATGCTCGGCGCAGTCCATACGAACGACCACAAGTCCTTGATGTACCCAATAGCAAACATTGTCACGCCGGTATTCGACTCGCGAAATAAAGAGCGAATCACAAGATTCCTGCCACTGTTTGTTGGTGGTGAGTGTTTCGTTGAGAATCTTTCTTACCATCAGATGATCGATTCTCTGTTGGCGATCTATCCGGATACTTCCGAGATGGTAAATGCACTTACAGGAGTTCTCTACGATTACCAGCAGGATCGGCGATATGCCAGGGAAGAAAAAGATCTGGGCGAAGACTACTTCTACAACATTGCATCGGGAATCCGACTGCTGACACATGGTATTGATGACGCGGCCAGAGACAAATTCGTCCACGCTTTGGACCTTGGGCCAGGCTACAGTGAACTCTATCTGGGAATCGCGCACTTATACTACGAGGCCGACAGCCTGGAGACATCCTGTAAGTATCTCGATATGGCGAGAGAAGCCGGTTATCCGGTTCCGGAATTCGAAATGTGCGACGAGTCCCGGGATAAGGTGAATGATACTGATGCCGGTGATGAAGATAAGTAATAAGGACAATATGCACGTTCGGCTTGACAGATTGCCGCAGATCGCGTAATATGTTCAACGTTTGCGAGTTAATTCATGGCGATTTCGAAAGAAGAAGTAGAGCACATTGCCAGACTGGCAGGACTGCAACTGTCATCCGAGGAGATTGTGAAGTACCAAGCTGAATTTTCTTCGGTCCTCGACTGTATTATGCAGCTGAAGCAGGTTGACGCCTCTGGAATCGATTCCACCGTTCATAATGCATCCAACGAGAATACAATCAGGGTGGACAAGATGGGAGTTTCTCTTCCAGCCCACGATGCGCTCGCCAACGCCCCTGCCAGGGTAAATAATATGTCTTCTATTCCAAAGGACATCGACAATTGAGAATTGTCGGAGTCATCCCGGTTCGCTACCAATCAAGACGATTTCCCGGTAAAGCTCTCTTTAGAATCGCTGGTAAGACTGTAATCGAGCATGTTTACGAGAGAGCCTCCGAATGCTCCGAATTCGACAGGCTCATTGTAGCGACCGATGACAAGCGTATCGAGAAGCAGGCCTTGAGTATCGGTGCTGAGTGTTTCTTCTCGAAGACACCGCACACCTGCGGAACGGAAAGAGTCGCTGAAGCCGTCAAGAGAAAAAAAACTGACATTATCGTGAATATCCAGGGAGATGAGGTCCTTCTCAAGCCTCAGATGGTGACTGCGGCGATCAACGCCCTCGTTAGCGGCGAGGGTATCGCCTGTGGGACAGTGTGTCGCCCAATCGAATCCGTGGAAGATTTCGCAAACGGAGATCTGGTCAAGGTCGTATTGGACAAGGAGAACAGAGCACTCTATTTTTCCCGCTCACCGATACCGAATACGGGCAGGGCAGGGCAAGTTTTTGCTCCAATGCTGTGCCACATAGGTGTTTATGCATTTTCCGGAACGGCTCTCAGGAAGTTCGCCAGCACGAAGCCGACACCGCTCGAGAGATCGGAGAGGCTCGAACAACTCAGGATCCTTGAATCAGGAATGAAGATAAAAGTGAACTTGACAAAGCTCAAGAACTTTAGCTTAAATAGTCCTCGTGATGTTCCAATCGTAGAAAGGATGCTTCAAGAGGAAAGAGCTTAACAGTGCAGCACAGTAAAACGAAATTTGTATTCATTACTGGCGGAGTGGTATCATCGCTCGGTAAAGGTATCGCGGCCTCATCTCTCGGGCTTCTTCTGAAAAAACGCGGTTTCAGAGTCAGCATACTGAAGCTCGATCCGTATCTCAACGTCGATCCGGGGACGATGAACCCATTTCAGCACGGTGAAGTATTCGTTTTGGATGATGGTTCCGAGACAGATCTCGACCTCGGTCACTATGAACGCTTCATCAACGAGAATCTTACGGCGGACAACAACGTCACGACCGGTATTGTCTATCACACGATTATCTCGCGGGAGCGCCGTGGCGACTACCTCGGAGCTACAGTACAGGTCATCCCGCATGTGACCAATGAGATCAAGGCTCGTATTCGGAAGCTGGTCCAGGGCGAGAATCCCCCCGATGTTGTCATATCGGAGATTGGTGGTACAGTCGGCGATATCGAATCGCTTCCGTTCCTCGAGGCCATCCGCCAACTGGGACTCGAAGAGGGTACCGAGAACGCTCTGTACATTCATGTCACGTTGGTGCCCTATCTTGAGGTTGTGGGAGAGGTCAAGACGAAACCAACGCAGCACTCTGTTAAAGCCCTTCGAGAGATCGGAATTCAGCCCGATATTCTCATCTGCCGCTCACAAAAGGAAATCAAGTCTGATATTCGCGAGAAAATCGGACTCTTCTGTAATGTGTCGCCTCAGGCAGTGATCCCTGCTCTGGATGCTGACACTATCTACGAGGTGCCTATCCTTCTGCACGAAGAAGGCTTCGATGATATGGTTACTCAGCACCTGAAGCTTTTCTGCGCACCGCCCGATCTCACTGACTGGAGACAGATCGTAAGGAGAATCAAGCATCCGGAGAAAACTGTCAGGATTGCGATCTGCGGTAAATATGTTAAGCTCAAAGATGCCTACAAGTCGATTATCGAGGCTTTCATTCACGCGGGCGAAGAAAACAACGCCAGGGTGGAACTCGTATGGGTCTCCTCGGAGAATATCAAACAGAACGGCGCTGAGCTTTATCTTAAGGGCACCGACGGCCTTCTGGTTCCGGGTGGATTCGGAGACCGCGGAATCGAAGGGAAGATCGAAGCCATCCGTTATGCCCGCGAGAACAATATTCCGTTCCTCGGTATATGCCTTGGCATGCAATGCGCCGTTATAGAGTTCGCAAGGACAGTAGTCGGTTTAACCAAAGCTCATTCCTACGAATTCTTCGAGGATACCGAGCATCCGGTCATACACCTGATGCCTGACCAGAAGAGTGTCT
>DAOVLC010000182.1 GCA_030631455.1 Candidatus Zixiibacteriota bacterium | reverse complement strand
TAGTGATATGATTGAATGCAGCGAGAAACCGCAGGGGAGCAGCCCCTGCGAGCACACGAGATGGAGACTTTTGGGAAGCCACAGAGTACAGGTCGCCTGCATCAATCAGATGTTTTCCAGACAACTCCCATGCAGATGAAATGCTGTTAAGGGCGTCTATTGGTAAAATCAGAAGATTTCGTAGCGTTGCATACGGTCGCGCAGCGTGTTACGGGATATTCCGAGCATCTGCGCGGTTCTGACTTGATTCGATTTCTGTCTAATCAGGGTCTTCTTGATAATTGATTTTTCGAGAGCCGATTGGAGATGGTAGAAGACCTGTCCTGCGGAAATATTCAGGATCTTGTCGAACACCGGTTCGAGAAGATCGTCGATCATCTTCGTGTAATCATCCTTTATTGCCTCGAAATCGATTGGTACTTGCTCGTCGGCATCGGAGAACACCGGGAAATCCTCGCACTGCAGAGTGTCGTTCCTGGTCATTACCACTGCCGTATGCACATTATTTTCGAGTTCCCGTACATTGCCTACCCATTGCTGATTCATCAGCATCTGCATGGCCTCTTTGGAGACTCCTTTGATCTGTTTCTGCGTCAGCTGAGAATACCTGTTGACGAAGTGCTCCGCCAACAGCGGAATATCACTGCGTCGTTCGCGAAGTGGCGGGAGGAAGATCGAAACGACTTTCAGACGGTAGAACAGGTCGACTCTGAACTTCCCTTCTTTCATCGCAGCCACGAGGGACTTGTTAGTCGCAGTGACAACCCTCACGTTGACTGATAGCGTTTGTTCTCCTCCGACTCTCTCGAACTCCTGCTGCTGTAGCACCCGGAGCAGCTTCGACTGCGTGGTTAGTGACATATCTGCCACTTCATCCAAAAAGAGTGTGCCACCGTCGGTAAGCTCAAACTTCCCGAGTTTCCGGGCATGCGCGCCGGTAAAGGCTCCCTTCTCGTGACCGAACAATTCGGATTCGAGCAGAGTGTCTGGGAGTGCGGCGCAGTTTACCGATAGGAATGGCTTGTCGCTACGTTCTGAATTTCGGTGTACCGCTCTCGCGACGAGTTCTTTGCCTGTACCGGATTCACCAAAGATCAAGACGGCGGCGTCGGATTTCGCGACTTGTCCGATCAGCTTGGCTATCTCGACAATTTCCGGGCTTTTGCCAATGATCTCATCTTCGTGAAGGCCCGCTGCCGCTTTCAGCTTCGCTGGAACACCAGCCTCACTCGCGGTGGTCCCGACAGCTTTGGCGATAGTTACCATAAGGCGCTCTATCTGGAAAGGCTTCGTGATGTATTCGTACGCGCCCTCACGCATAGCCATAATCGCGTTCTCGGTAGACACGAACCCGGAGATGATAATTACCGGAAGCTCAACGTTCTTCGACTTGATCTCCTTGAGAACATCGAGACCGGAGACAGTCGGCAGATTGACATCGAGCAACACCAGATCGGCATCGGTGTTGTCGATCATGTCAAGCGTCTTATCACCATCCTCGATGCAGTGGAACCTGTACTCCGATGAGTCGAATATCTGAGACAAGGTTTTCCCCACCTCAACATCGTCATCCACGAGCAAGATATTCTTCATAGGCTAGACTAACTCTCCAATCTATCATCTTAATCGGCTGAAATGCCGCATCTTTTAGACGTGCAGCGAAATAATATGCCGTTTCTACAGGATTAAAACGCAGGTGAAACTATGGGCGGCGCCCAATAGAATCGACTTGAGAGGAAGCGACTGAGTCAGTTCAATGCCGCTTTATCCCGTACTTATCGAGGAGATCGTATAAAGTCGTTCTTGAAACGCCCAAATCGTGGGCGGCTCGCGAGACATTCCAGTTGTGCCGCAGAAGCGCCTGGTTGATGTGGTCAGATTCGACCTCTTCCCTGAGTTGGGCGAGCGTCTTAATCTCTGATTGCGAATCCGGGTCGAAGCCCATGTCTGTGGCCTTGATTCTTCGATTTGCGGACAAAATTACGGCCCGTTTGATTCGATTCTCCAGTTCGCGCACGTTGCCGGGCCAGTCGTGAAGACGCATCCTCGCTATCGCTTTCGGGTCAAAACTGCATCCGACGCGGTTGTTCTCGGCAGCGAAGCGATCCAGGAGATGATTGGCGAGCAGGACAACATCGTCTCCCCTATCGTATAGGCGTGGCAAGTCGATGTTGATTACGGAAAGCCGATAGAAGAGATCCTCGCGGAACTTCTTGTTCTTGACTTCGTCCGCGAGATTTTTGTTCGTTGCCGCAAGAATCCTGACATCGAGTTCTATCGGCTGGTCTCCCCCAACGCGCTCGATACTTTGCTCCTGCAGGAATCTCAGCAACTTCACCTGCAGCATCAGAGAAAGCTCGCCGATCTCATCGAGAAAGACCGTGCCAGTGTCGGCATTCTCAAACTTGCCCTTCTTCTGGACAATGGCATCGGTGAAAGCGCCTTTCTCATGGCCGAACAGTTCCGATTCGAGGAGCGCTTCCGGTATAGCTCCACAGTTGATGGTTATGAAAGGCCGGTTACACCTCTGGGACTGCGTATGTATTGCCTTGGCTACAAGTTCCTTCCCAGTGCCTGATTCACCGGTAATCAGGACTGTGTACTCTGAGTTTGCTATCGTTTCGATCTTCTTGAACACGTCGAGCATTTTCGGGGATGACCCTATGATCTCGTGAAATACGCGTGTTGCGGCAAGCTTTGCCTGAAGATCACGATTCTCTGCCTCGAGCTGCCGTACGTATAGGGCTCGCCTGATGATTATTTTCAACTCATCGAGATCGACCGGTTTCTGAAAGTAGTCGTGCGCGCCAGCATCGATTGCCATCAGAGCCGTCTCCTTTTCCTCGTTGCCGGTGACCATAATCACCTTCATTTCCGGATGAGCTTCGAGCGCATTAACCAATAGATCGATCCCGTGCGTATCCTCGCCAACAGACGACAGAGCGATATCAATCGTTGCGAGGTCGGGCTTTTCGGCTCTGACTATCTCGAGAGCGGCAGGAGCATCTGCGGCTTGAAAGACTTCGTAGCGGTCTGATAGCGCCCAACATATCTGTGAGCGAATGCCCTCCTCGTCATCGACGATCAGAATCTTCTTCTTGCCGGTACCGTCACTCATCTCGACGACCGCTCCCCAAGCGGAAAGAACACCTTGAACCCGGTGCCCTGTCCCAGTTTCGATGTGACCTTGAACCGGCCACCCATTCGTTCGAGTTGGTCACGCGACTGGTACAGCCCAATGCCGAGACCTTTTTTCTTAGTGGTCTCAAACGGTTTGAACAGCTTCTTGTTAATGAATTCGGGCTCCATACCGACTCCGGAATCCTTAACCTCGATAGATGGCATCCCGTCATCCTCTGTAACAGAAATGGTCAATTCGCCTCCATGTGGCATCGCTTCAATTGCGTTTACGATCAGATTCTCGATCACTCCGCTCAGTTGATCCGCATCGATCTCAACCGGACTGATCTCATCGAGTTGCTCCGAATAGCTTATGCCATCGAGTCCGTCGAGACCGAGTTTCTCCCGCAAATCTACCACAATATCCGCAAGATTGCAATTCGAAACGGTCTGCGCTGTAACCGACTCCGAACCCTTCAGCTTAGAGATTATCGATTGCATCCTCGTGACAGCGCCTTGAATGGTCACGAAAGCTGATTTCTGAAACTCCGGTTTGCCGACATTCGCCTCGAAATTCTGCATCAGCATAGACAACATCGAAATCGAATTCTTCAGGTCGTGCATCACGAAGGCTGAGAACTTGTGAAATGACTCGATCTGACGCGCCGCGAGAAGCTCCTCAGACAGCCTTGCAGAGAGCACCGCGAGCGCGAACTGGTTTCCGACAGCGCTGATCAACTGGATGTCCTGATGACCGAAGTCCTTGTCATCTCGTCTTCTCCCAAAAAACAGCAGACCGACGATGTTGTGTTTTGCTACGAGAGGCAGGCAAACGGAGACCTCTGATGCCTCAGGAATACCTTCATTGGGCAACTTGTCACCGGCGGCCTCAAGCCGCGCCGAAAGATCTTCGAGCGCAATAGCCTCGCCATGACGGAATATCCAGTCGACAAAGAAGCTCTCCTTATCGATGTTTTCACCGCTTTGCCCTGCTACCGGATAGACGCGTCCGAAAACCGGCAGATGCGGGTGCTGGAGGTAGAGCCACAGCTTGTCGATTTCGAGCTTCTCCTTCAGCAGGTCTGATATCTTGCTTACAAGCTCCGAGACATCAAGAGTCGTCGAAATATCCTCGGCGAATTCCGCAATGTTCTCATGATAGTCGACAGGTGCACCCGAGTAGAAGGACCGATCCACAAAGCGTTTAATTCGCCTCTTGACTGAACTCGACAAGAGGAGGGACATGAACAGGATGATTACGAGAAACGCAGCCAGAATCGAATAGAAGACTTTAACATCCGCTTCGACGAGTTGGAGAGCTTTCCCTACCGCTCCTACAAGGATCAGATAAACTCCGATCAGGATCACTCCAACCGATGAATAGACAGCTTGCCTCTTGATGAAGACACCTGACCCCTGAAGCTGGTACGTTCTGAGGTATCGGGCTATCGAAGGAAAGAGCGGAAGCGAAACCAATGCGATTAATTCGATGTATCGTATGCCAACAACGCCGTACAGGATCACGCTTGATGCAAAAATGATTATAACTGCGAAGAACAGAGTTATCATAACAAATGAGAAACTCAATCTCCGCCTGAAAATTCCGGTGGC
>DAOVLC010000399.1 GCA_030631455.1 Candidatus Zixiibacteriota bacterium | reverse complement strand
GTTCTGAACTGCTAGCTCAATCCAGTTCTGTCAGTACTATCTGGTTGCCGGCCAACATGAACTTGCGAGCCCTGACCTCTTCGTCTATGTCCTTGTACATGATACCGAAATGCACGCGCACTCCGGGATACATGATCTTATCAGCAACAACCGAAGAATCCTTATCCTTCTTGAACTTCTCTATTGCACCAGGCAGACTCTTCTGGAAATCCTCAAGCTTGCTCAGTGCAACCTCGCGAACCTTGTCGAGCTTCCCATCCATCTGAAGACGATACAGCACAATCAGACTTTCTTTCACTCTTTCGCGATCGGCCTCAAGGCGATCCACCTCTTTCTCGGCGTGGTGGTACTTTTTGAGCAAACCATCATCGCAGGCTACTCTCAGGACTGTCGCAGCGCCGGCATCAGAACCAAAAACGGAGGCTTTTATCTGCTTTCCGGCACGAACCTCACCGCCGACGATCTTGCCAATTCGGCCCTTTATCCAAACATTGTTCTTGGCTGACACTTGACAGTTGATCAACTCGCCGCCGACAACTACGTCTCCCCCTGAGATAATCTTCTGACCTTCGGCGTACTTGATGATGACGTCACCCCCAGCAGTAATGACAGAGTCAGCCTCGGTACCGCGGCATCCGCCTTTGACCAGGACATCACCCACAGCTTCGATGGTACCGTTTTCGACATCACCCATAATCTCAACATTGCCACCAGCTTGAACCTTGAATCCAGGACGAACCGTTCCGGTAATCCTCGCCGAACCGAGACATTCGACATTGCCAACATTGAAATCGACATCACCGCTAATTACGGCCAAATCCTTCACCGTAACCTGGCCATTCTGGAAGACAATGGCGCCGTTGGCTGTAGCCACCAACTCCAACCCGTCTTCGGTCACTTTCGTATTTTCGCCATGCTTGATAGGGAAGTCTCTGCCACGAGGCGCCGCGATAACACTACCGTCCACGCCTTTGCCAGGAATGCCCTCGGTGGCAGGCACTTTCCTAATCAGAACCGCACCCTTCTCGATGTTGCGAATGAAGTTCAAGTCTCGATAATCTATACGACCGTCTTTATCAACCGTAGGCTTGATCTCGTGAACCGTCTGAAAGAGATACTCAAGTTTGGCGTCGTCACCTTTCTTGTACGGATCACCACTGGCCACCTTCACTGGCGTACCATACTCAGGATTGACCAAAGCTTCTTCGACGACAGCCGGATCGACCCCATAGACGACTCCTGCGGCCTTTAGTGCCGTAGTAACATCCTCAATCGAGACCGGCGCCTCGTGCGGCTCAGGTGACGCCAACGAAATCGCGGCAACCAACTTGTCGCTGGAGACAACAATCCGTACACTCTTGCGAGTCTGGGTATTACTATTTTCAGTACCAGTCTGGCCCATCGATCAATCTCCTGCTTGTATATCCTGAAGTCTTTCCTGGCTGGAGAGAATTCTCCAATAGGCCCGTTCGACCACCAGGGATATCTCGTAACTCTTAAACGGTTTGGTTATGTATTCATCAGCCCCCAGAAGAAGCGCGTCCTTGACTGTATAGGTATCACCATAAGCTGTCATGATGATGATTCCGATATTGGCATGTTCTCTCTTGATAATCTTGAGAAGTTCAAAACCATCCATTCGAGGCATCTTCATATCGGAGATAACAAGGCTGACATTTTCCGACTTCAGAGTCTCCAAAGCCTCTATCCCATCGGTAGCAGTGAGAAGACGATACCCTTCACGGGAGAGTATCTTCTCCAGCAGGTTGCGCATCATCTCTTCATCGTCGACAATGAGAATCGAGATATCGCTCTTCATCGCTTGGCTCCTACTTTCCGCTGCTGTCGATACATCGTCATCCCCACTCTCAGCGCAGCAGTGCCGAGGCCGCCTCAGCGATAAAGCTCTCAAGCCTTACCGGTTTGTAAATGACGCGGTTAGCCCCAAGGACGCCAGCCCGATCCACCAGCTTGTCGGTGGCATTGCCAGTTATTACCATCACCGGAATGCGGGCCGCCATATCTCCAATAGCCGTCAGAACTTCCAGCCCCGACATCTCCGGCATAATCAAATCCAGCGTAACCAGATCGTATGTGCTTCGACGCATCATGTCGATCGCTTCGTTTCCCCCGCCGGCGACATCAACCTCGAAAGTATCGGCCACCTGACAGAAATCCCTGAAGACATCCCGCACCCATTCTTCGTCATCAACTACCAGAATACGAAACGGCTTTCCTCGTTCGCGGACAGCGGTTTTCAATCTACTTATGTCTGCATCAGGCATTAGCCTGTTTCCTTTTACTCTCCAAGAGTGCAGGAGAATCAACCGAGCGCACATCAGTTGCGCAACTCGGATTAATCCGCCGATATTGCTGCATATCCTGTATTTCGACTATTAACACCATTTCTTTACCTGCGTTGGTTTCCAGCCTGGTCGGAGTTTCATAAGCGTTTGCCAGAGCAGTTATTCCGGCCTCCCAGATAGCGGTGGTTCAACGCCCAGAGCGCTCATAATCTTGCTGCACTGATCCAGAATCGAGCGGAGTTTCATCTCCAGCATATCGTGCCCAATTCGGCCTGAAGCCACATCCCAGACCATTTTCTCCGAGTTTCTGGCAGCGTTAATTATCACGGCCAGTTCCTGTACTACCTTCACGGTACCATTGACAAGGCGGATAAATTCCGGCTCTAGTCGGCTAATCTGCTCCGAGTCATTTTTTGTCTTGGCCAGGTAGATCGCCATATTGAGCGCC
>DAOVLC010000202.1 GCA_030631455.1 Candidatus Zixiibacteriota bacterium | reverse complement strand
TTTTGAAGGACAATGTGGTAGTTGGCGCACAAGCGATCATTCGTGACATCACAGAAACAAAGCGGCTACAGGAGCTTGAATCTCGCGCCCAACGGCTTGAGACCGCTGGACAGATATCGGGCCAGGTTGCGCATGATTTCAACAATTTGCTGGCACCTCTCATAGGATACCCGGACATGATACGAGATGAGCTTCCGGGTAATCATCCTGTCTTAGAGTACGTCAATGACATGGAGAAAAGCGCCCAGCAGATCGCAGAGATCAACCAGCAGCTTCTTACACTTGGAAGAAGAGGGCATTACAACCTGGAGCCGGTGAACTTAAATGAAGTTGTCATGGCGGCAGTAAGAGAGTTAGAGCCGCTGCCAGTGAGTCTCTCATTTGAAACTCATCTTAGCCAGGACTTGATGAATACTATGGCGGGCCGCGCCCAATTACACAGAGTGCTGGCCAATCTCATCAGCAATGCTCGCGATGCTATGAACGACTCCGGGCGAATTGTCATTGAAACCGAGAACTTCTACGTCGACAAGATCTCGTTAGCCTATGGGCAGATACCAACGGGCGAGTACGTGAAGCTGACTGTTACTGATACCGGACATGGAATTTCTGATGACATTGCTCAGAAGATATTCGATCCATTCTTTACGACGAAGACATCGGACAAGAAGCGGGGATCGGGACTCGGTTTGAGTGTCGTCGATGCAGTCGTCAAGGATCACGAAGGATATATAGATATGCACACTGTGGAGAGCAAGGGCACTTCTTTTTATCTCTATTTTCCGATTACGCGAGAAACCACTGATGATTTGGGACCTGAATGCGTTATTGGGGGTACGGAGACTGTGCTGGTCGTTGATGACGACAGCGTGCAGCGAGAGGTGTCTGTGAAGATTCTGAAACGGCTCGGCTACAGAGTGAATGCAGTCGATTGTGGTGAGAAAGCTATTCGTTTTCTAAGCGAGAACGAACAAGACATTCTGCTTCTCGACATGATAATGCCTGATGGCATCGATGGCACCGAGACATATCGTCGTGCTGTTGAGATAAGTCCTACCCAGAAGGCTCTCATCCTCTCAGGTTTTGCAGAAAGCGAAAGGGTCCAGATGGCGCTGAAAATAGGTGCTGGTGCATTCATTCGCAAACCGCTGACTCGCAAGACATTAGCCGATGCAGTTAGAAAAGAACTGGACAGAGAGGTGAAGGTCCCAGTACATTGAACGGCCGCGAGAAGCTGCTATTAATGTCGCCTCGCTGCTGCCCTGAACACGACCGCCCTGCTCATCCTAACCTTTGGCGCGGAGTGAATCTCAAAACCTGACGATTTCGCGATTTCTTTCATCGATTCGAACTCATTATGCGACACATGCATACTTGGTTCCGCTATGAAAACGCGTGCTCCACCGTTTGTGATCGATCTGATTTCCTCGAAGAACGCTCGCGTATCGGGAAGCTCGTGTACTGCCCAGAATGCAAGCACGAAATCGACTTTGTCTACCACCCCGATTCGATCTTTATCGCATATATGGAGCGTAATCCGCGATATGACCCCCCTCTTTGAGGCACGACGTTTCAACACATCGAGCATCTCAGGCTGAAGGTCGGCGGCAATCACGCGACCTGTCTCACCAACCATTTTCGCCATGCGGATCGAGAAGAACCCCATGCCGCAGCCGACGTCCAGCACAGTCTGCCCTTCTTGGAGCAGCCCGGCGAAAAGCTTCTCAGGTCTGTGAAGAAGTCCGCGGAACCAATTGTCAAACAGGTATGCATGCCTCCATGAACAAATATGATCCTCCATCACCGAGTCCCTTCTGTATGGCAGTGTTTCGGAATCCAACCGTTAAGCAGTCTACTCATCGTCCTCATCGGATTTCTTCAACGGCAGCGAATAGGTCGCAGTAAGACGAAAATTGAAATCGCCGCCAAGCTGTTCACCATTGAAATGCTGGTAGATCGGATACTCGAGGTAGGCCTGCAGTCCGAGCACACCCGGTATCGCCTGGAACTTAACCCCGGGTACGAACCACAGTTGGTGCCTGGCTGTCCATCGCTGTTCCTCACCGAGGTCTCGATCAATTGCACGCACAATCCCTGACAAAGCAGGCGACAGACTAAGACGCTCCGTAACGTGAAAATCAGATGCCAGAAGGTACAGGAACTGGTTGCCAAATTCGTAGCCGTCATGCTCGGTCGTAATCACATAGGTTCCGCTGATTACGAAATCGACAAGCTCGAATCCCTGATAGTACGACACAGAGCCATGATAGTCCCACGAACCTGTTCCCGGCTGCATCTCTTCGGACAGCAGCCACCCGCCGACTCGCCGATCGGTTGGGCCTGTGGGGATCTTTAACCCCAGGCCGATCGACAGCTCCCTGTAGTGGACGAAACTTCGGCGCAACAGGCTGAATCGAACGATACAGGTCATATCACTGATGCCCTCAGCCGATTCCTCGATGGGCTTGCCTGTCGCGACACTCAGCTTGGACTTGTCCTTCCATGTGTAAGGAACGACACAGCTGACGCTGAGACCATTAAAGATACCATACGCCACGGCGACGGCCCATGTTACCTCCGATTCCAAGATCCAACGCTGCACCATTCGCCTTCATCTGACCGCCCCGGAATACACCGGCAATATATGCCGAAGAGTGCATGAACGGCAAGGAAAATGTCACAATTCGCTGTGGGGTTTCCGCTACCTTAGCGTGCACCATCGACCCGGTGAAGCGAGCCGTCCGTCATCCAACAGATGAACTTTCAGTAAGCGACGTTTGCTGTGCAGACAAAGAGGCATTATGCCATTGAAATCGATCTCAATAAATGTTATCATGAGATATGTCACGAACAAGTCAGAACCGATTTCGGGCAGACCGTACTCAAGGACATTTGTTGCCAATATAGAGGACATGCTATGAATGAAGATACGTTACAGAAGCTACGACGACGAAAAGATAAGTGGCGAAAAGACTCGGAGGCCGCCTCTAACACGGATAAGAAGTGGGTAACTGTTTCGTCGACTCCTGTGGAGCCGCTCTACACGCCTGATAACGACGGTGACCGAGATTTTATGAACGAGATCGGGTTTCCGGGAGAATATCCGTATACTCGAGGCATTCACGCATCGATGTATCGTGGCAGGATGTGGACTATGCGCCAATTCTCAGGCATGGGTACACCGGAGGAAACGAACCGTCGCTATCACATGCTTCTCGATCACGGGCAGCACGGCCTTTCGGTTGCATTCGATCTTCCCACACTGATGGGCTATGATTCAGATCATGAGCGATCACTCGGTGAAGTTGGCAAGTGCGGCGTGGCGGTCGATTCTCTCCTCGACATGGAGATCATATTCAAAGGAATCGATGTCGTCAAGATTTCGACTTCCATGACGATCAACGCACCCGCAAACATCCTTCTTGCGATATATCTCGGTGTGGCAGAAAAGAAAGGCGTATCCTACGAGAAGCTGCGCGGCACTCTCCAAAACGACATCCTCAAAGAGTACATCGCGCAGAAGGAATGGATTTACCCACCGGAACCGTCAGTTCGGCTGATCACCGACATTATGGGTTTCTGTGCAGACCACGTTCCTCAGTGGAATACAATCTCCGTATCTGGCTATCATATACGAGAGGCAGGTGCGACAGCTGCTCAGGAGCTTGCGTACACACTCGCAGACGGATTCACGTACGTCGAGGCTGCCATCAAAGCGGGGTACGATGTCGACAAGGTGGCTCCGAGAATATCTCATTTCTTCAATGCACACATGGACTTCTTCGAAGAAATCGCCAAATACAGGGCGGCCCGCAGAATCCATGCCAGACGTATGCGTGAGAAATACGGCGCGAAGAAAGAGGAATCGTGGAAATTACGATTTCATACGCAGACAGCGGGCTGTTCGCTCACAGCTCAGCAACCGGAACTGAACCTCGTGCGAACAGCGTACGAAGCTATGTCTGCAGTGCTTGGAGGGACACAGTCTCTTCATACAAACTCGATGGATGAAACGCTTGCGCTACCGTCCGATAAAGCAGCCAGGCTGGCGCTTCGCACACAGCAGGTTCTTGCTCATGAGACCGGTGTGGCGAATACGATCGACCCTCTCGCCGGATCGTACTTTATCGAGGCGCTTACTGACAAAATGGAAGAGGAATGCCTCAAGATTTTCGATGAGATCGATGCGATGGGTGGAGTGCTCAAGGGTATTGAAGAAGGTTACTTCCAGCGTGAGATCGCCAAATCTGCGTATGTCTACCAGCGCGAACTCGACAAGAAAGATCGGATCACTGTCGGTGTCAACGACTTTGTGCTCGAGAACGAAGAGATCGAGATACCTGTGCTTCTAATAGACGATGCGAAATCGCAGGAGATTCAAACCGCATCCATACGGCGGGCGAAAGAGATCCGCGATAATGATAAGACAAAGCGAGTTCTCGCCGATCTGACAAAAGCGGCAGCAGGATCTGACAACACCATGCCGTATCTCATTGAATGCGTCAGATGTTACGCGACGGAAGGCGAGATGGTCGACGCCATGAAGGAAGTCTACGGCGAGTACGTAGAATCTCCGGT
>DAOVLC010000414.1 GCA_030631455.1 Candidatus Zixiibacteriota bacterium | reverse complement strand
GGGAAAGAATCCGAAACCATTAGAGTTTATAGAAAGGTGTTATGGCAAAGATACTGATTGTTGACGATGACAGCTCCCTGCGTCAAGCCGTTTCCGTGCTTCTGACGCGGCATGGGTGCGAAGTCTCCTCCGCCGCAGGTGGTCGGGAAGCCATTGAGCTCTTGACCGATGGAGGTTTTGACATTGTCGTTACCGACCTGAAAATGGAGGAGATGTCCGGCCTCGACCTGCTGAGAAGGATAAGGGCCAATTTCCCGGAGATAGAAGTTATTCTCCTGACCGCATATGGTTCTATTTCGAATGCTGTCGAGGCAATGCGTGCGGAAGCGTTCGACTACGTTACGAAGCCGTTCAAGAATGAGGAGCTGCTTGTTGTCGTCGACAAGGCTATCGAACGGCGTAAGCTGGTTTCCGAAGTTAGGTATCTTCGCCAAGTCCTTGATTACAAGTACAACTTCGGCACAATCATTGGAGAATCTCCTGCAATCCGCGAAGTAAAAGACCTTGTAACCAAGACCGCCCGCGAGAATATGCCTGTGCTGATACGCGGCGAATCCGGTACCGGCAAGGAACTGGTCGCGAAGGCGATTCATGACAACTCGCAGAGAAAAAGTCAGAAGTTCGTTGCAGTCAACTGCTCAGCGATTCCCGATCATCTGCTGGAAAGTGAGCTGTTCGGGCGTGTCAAAGGAAGCACCTCCCAGACGGAAACCGGCAGGGTCGGACTGTTTGAAGAGGCGGACGGTGGAACCATCTTTCTCGATGATATCACCGATACGAGTCTGGCACTTCAGGCAAAACTGATGACAGCACTAGAGCATGGGACGATACTCCCAATCGGCTCGGACTCACCGAAGAAGGTCGATGTGCGCATCATCACAGCAACAGGGCACAATCTGGACAACGCCGTGCAGGATCAGAGATTCCGCGCGGATCTGTACGCAAAGCTGACCACGATACCGATAATTCTGCCGAATCTGATCGATAGAGGCGAGGATATTCTGCTCCTTGCAGAGCACTTCATGAAAAAGTATTCGAGGGAATTCAGCAAACCGCCGGTCAGTTTGACGTCGGATGCCGCCAGGGCACTTGTGAACTGCTCGTGGCCGGGTAATGTCCGCGAACTGGAGAATACGATCAAGCGAACAATTGCACTTGCGAAATCCGATAGGATTCGAAGCGAAGACCTGATTATGGTTAGCGACGTATCAGAAGGACCACATCGTCTTACCTTCAAATCGAGGTTGGGCAAAAATGTGTCGCTGGAGGAGAAAGAGCTCGAGTTTATCGTCAGGAGCCTCAGAGAGAACGGCTGGAATTACACGCGGACGGCAAAACAGCTCGGAATCGGAAGAACAACTCTCTGGCGGAAAATGAAGAAGATCAAAGAGAACGAGAAAGCGCAGGCCGAGGTTTCTGCCTGATTGACCCGGTAACGCCTGCAGGGATCAGTGCCGAGCGACAGTGACGGAGTCGAATGAGTGAAGTATGCTGCGCGATCGCAGTGACCGGATCTGGAGGAGATATTGAAGAGCAATCCTACCGCATCGGTACTTGTTGTAGATGATGATCAGAGGTACGTTCAGACTTTGCGGCATGCGCTCGACAAACGAGGTATCAACGTGACCGGTTGCACGGACCGATACAGAGCAATGGAGTTTGCAGCCGACAGACGATTTCAGATGATTGTGTGCGACTACTTCATGCCCATGATTGACAGTAAGAGTCTTCTGAAGAAGATTCAGAAGCTGCGACCTGACTGCAGGTTGGTCCTTACATCGTCATATCCGATCGGAACGAAGCAGACGAATGAGGGGGCAATAGACTTTATAGACAAATCAGAGTTAGCCGGGTTCATTCCCCGGAGAGTGTCGTTACGACGCCCGGCGGAAAAGGTGACTGGTTGAAAGCAGTCGAAAACAGACTCGAAGCAGAGTTGGCAGTTACAGAAGACAGGACTGCCGCACGGCACAGCTTTGAAGCAGCGTCGCAACGTGCCATCTATCGCAGCCTCGAGAAGACAATTGTTGCCGTCAAGAGTCGCCGCGATCTGTTTCTGCATTTGACCGACAAACTCGACAAGTTCTTTGCAATCCATAAGGGTTCTTTCTCGATTCATGACCCCTTAAAAGACTACATGAGGGTTCCAATTGTCCTTCAAGAGGGTGAGGTGAAGTCCGGCGTGGTGATAAGCATAGCCGGCGAGAAGTCCTTAATGCGGAACGTGCTCAATAACGGAAACATCTACGTTGAAGACTTCCCGAAACAGGCCGTCGGAAACATAGTGGAGAGAAAACTCCTCCTTCTCGATCAAACAAGCTCCCTCGCAATAGCGCCGTTGTGTCACAACGGAGTGCAACTCGGGACTATGAATTTCGCATCGCCGGCACCGTTTGCCTTCTCGGTGTTTTCTTCTCATCTCTTCGATTATCTCTTCGCGAAAGCAGCGCAAAGATTTGCGACTCTAAAATGATGACGAAAAAGCCCTTGTCTACCGATTGAAAAAGGCTATCTTAAGGGTCTAAAGTCGGGAACTCACAAGAGCCCACAGCTGTTGAGTACTATGGTGCCTGGCCATAGAGAAAGTTAGATGTTAGTTGGCCAAGGATAAAGGCGCAAAGAAGCAGACAGAGTTTGAGGAGGTGGCGCTGGTTCACACCGACGCGTT
>DAOVLC010000380.1 GCA_030631455.1 Candidatus Zixiibacteriota bacterium | reverse complement strand
ATGCTGAATGCGAAAGATGCCCAGCCCGAGGGCGGTCAGCTCGATATAGCTATCAGTTCTGATCGGCCAAAGAGATCGGACGGCGTGCGTGTCGATCTCGCCGATAATGGGATCGGCATTCCGAAAAATGCGAAAGACCGAGTTTTCGACCCATTCTTCACAACACGCGAGAAAGGTTCCGGGCTCGGGCTCTACATCGCCAGGAATGTCGTCGAGGCTCACGGCGGCGAGCTGACTCTCAAACCTAATGCAAATGGCGGAACAGTCGCATCGATGTTCCTGCCGGAGAATCGATAGACGCTATGGCTCAGATACTTGTCGTAGACGATGAAAAGAAGATGGGCTTCCTGGTCGGTGGCGCCCTTGAGGATGCGGGATACTCGTTGACGATTTGTAATTCCGGCAGTGACGCTATCGCTCTGCTCCGGGAGAAGAGTTTCGATATAGTGATTACTGATCTGAAGATGGATCCGCCTGATGGTATGGACGTTTTGCATGAAGCTAATAAGCTCAATCCTGAGTGCGAAGTTATCATGATGACCGCGTTCGCATCGGCATCCACCGCCGTCGAGGCGATGAAAGCAGGCGCGTACGACTATCTCATCAAGCCGTTTTCGCTCGATGAGCTGGTGCTGCTTGTAGAGCGGCTATTGTCCTCTAAGAAGAGTCTGGCTCGTGAAGAACAGCTTCAGAATGATCTCGAATCTCTGAGTTATGACACCTTTATCGGAGAGAGCGAACCGGTGAAACAGCTACTCTCTATGGTGGAGAAAGTCGCGAAGAGCGATGCCAACGTATTGATCCTCGGTAAGTCAGGAACCGGCAAAGAATTGATCGCTAACATGATACACAAGAAGTCGAATCGCTCCACCGGGCCGTTCGTGGCAGTCAACTGCGCCGCCCTGACCGAGACTCTTCTCGAATCGGAACTGTTCGGCCATGAACGCGGATCATTCACCGGCGCTATTAAACGCAAGCTAGGAAGATTCGAGTTGGCGGATGGCGGCACACTTTTCCTCGATGAGGTCGGCGAAGTCAAAGTGTCGGTACAGGCAAAACTGCTAAGATCGATCGAGCAAAGACAAATTACTCGGGTGGGCGGAACAGAGGAAATCAAGATCGATGTCAGGGTAATATCGGCCACGAACCGGGATCTCGAAAATGAGATGGAATCAGGCGGATTCCGAGAGGATCTGTATTACAGGCTGAATGTCTTTCCTATCGAGATGCCGTCGCTTGCGGAGCGGAAGGATGATATCCCACTGCTCGCTGATTACTATTGCAGGAAACTGAAATACGAACATGGCGACCTGTCAGATGAAGTGATGGCTTACCTCGTATCGTACGATTGGCCGGGTAATGTGCGGGAACTGAGGAATGTTCTCGAAAGAGCTTTGATTCTGGCTGCCGGGGCACGAATCGAGGTGGAGCATCTGACGCTGAAGGTAAAACCTGCGACAGGGCCGATAATTCGAGTGGAATCGAGCCTGGCGCTCGATGACCTCGAAAAACAGGCTGTTCTTGATGCGCTAAGAAAGGCTGGTGACAACAAGTCAAAGGCCGCCAAGATTCTGAATATCACCCGGAGAATGCTCTATTCGAGATTGAAGAAGTATGGAATCGAATAGTGTACATAATGGTTCACCTGATGTACCGTGTCGTTCAATAAGCTGTGTCGTGACACCGGAGTACAAGCTTCAGAAGCGCTATCCGCGTTCCGACAATGTAGTTTTCTTACGAGCCGAGAGATACGTATTATGGTGGATTCTCCAAGCTACACGCTGGCGTATCTGTCGCCGTAACTGTCTGCGTGACAAGAAGAACGACGCGACCAGGGCTATTTCATGCCATGGTTGGTCGACACCCGTACCCCCCTCACAGCGTCACCGATGGTGCTGGATCGAATGTAACCATGAGGCACTGGCATGCTAATTGCAAGTACATCGGATGAGACAAATCTGAACCGGAGGAAACTGATGATATTAGATACAAAAAGAAAGCTCAGCAAGAGTTTTACACTGACAATAATCTCAGTTCTCTTCGCGATTCTGTTCTCCGCGACTGCTTCCGGCCAGTCGAGAGATCAGGTCACTGGCGATCTCGAAGCGACGGACCGCATCATCGAGCGTGCCGATGAAGTAGTCAAAGAGACTGGTTCTGAGATCGGTCTCTCATATCTTGAGCATGCACGCGAGCTTCAAGCTCGTGCCTGGGAAGCACATCGGGGCGAACAGTACGGCATGTCGCGGAAACTGACATTTGCCGCTCGTGAGAACGCGATGAAAGCCATCGGCGCAGTGCAGGTCTCCGACTACAACTCTGCCACCGTGGGCAGGCAAATCGAACGAACAGACGATGTGCTTAAGCGCGCCCGGGACAAGGCAGGGCGGACAGGAAGCCAGAAGGCTGTATCGCTTCTGGAGAGTGCGATCAAAACCCAGATCGAAGCCAAGGAATTCTTTAGGGGCAACAGGTTGAGAATCGCGCTGAAGGCCACGCTGAAGGCAAGAGAATCAGCGGCCAGGGCAGTAGAGGTAGCGGGTTCGGATCGCTACAATTCATACGTCGTGGAACGTGAGCTTCACCGAACCGACGAGTTGATAGCAAAGGCTGTGGAAATGGCAGAAGAACTCGGCAGCAATGGTCCTATTCACGAGATTCTCGAAAACGCTCGCGAGACGCAGTCGCAGGCGTACTTGTCATTTAGATCTGACAATATGCGGGCTGCGATGAATAAAACGTCGAGAGCCCGTGATATAACCAGGAAAGCTCTGAAGCGAATGGAAAAGGACTTCCAGCCTGAACGAGTCGAGAGATTCCTCCACCACAATGACAGGATGATTTCTGAGGTGAGTGAAGT
>DAOVLC010000009.1 GCA_030631455.1 Candidatus Zixiibacteriota bacterium | reverse complement strand
CCGTCAGCGCGAATGTACGACTTCGAATACGATGACGAAGAGAACGGTTCCGACGACGATATTATCCGCAAAACAGGCATCAGGAATCCGATTGAGAAACTCATCCACAAGGATCAGGAAATCCTGTGTCAGGTGATCAAGGAGCCGCTCGGTGACAAGGGCGCCAGAGTCAGCACCGCCATGAGTTTACCCGGGAGGTTCCTGGTACTCGTACCGAATGAGCGACACGTACGGGTGTCAAAGCGGATATCCAACTGGATAGAACGGAAGAGACTTCGCAGGATGCTTTTTGATCTGAGACCTGAAGGATTCGGGCTCATTGTCAGGACAGAAGGTGAAGGCAAGACCGAGAAGCACTTCAAGAAGGACATCAAGCGACTACTGAAGATCTGGACCCGGGTCAGAAAGGCCGCTGACAAGAGTAGCGCCCCGGCGCTGCTGCATAAGGATGCCGGTATAACGACCAGCATCATCAGGGATTTTTTCACCGACGAAACCGAGCGGGTCAGCGTCGATTCTCGCCAGATCTACAAAGAAATCATTTCGTTTGTGAAGATGGTAGCACCGTCGCTAAGAGACAAAGTGGAATTGTACAAGGGAGAAGTTCCGATTTTCGACCTGTACGGCATTGAGGACGAGATCGACAGAACACTCAACCGCAAGGTCTGGATCAAGAAAGGTTCATTCATCGTGATAGATCAGACCGAGGCGCTCTGGGCGATTGATGTCAATACCGGTCGGTTCGTCGGCAAGAAACACCAGGAGGAGACGATCCTCCTGACGAATCTCGACGCAGCTCGCGTAATCGCCAGGCAGATCAGGCTTAGGGATCTCGGCGGCCTGATCGTCATCGACTTCATCGACATGTATCGCAGGGAAAATCGCCGGAGGCTGTTCGAGGAATTCAAATCCCATTTCCGAAACGACCGCTCTAAGAACGCGATCAGCCCCGTCTCCGATTACGGCCTCATCGAGATGACACGTGAAAGAATAAGGCCGGCACTCATTCAAACGTTCTCTGAGCCGTGCCCGACTTGCAACGGCTTCGGCAGAGTGCTTTCCAAAGACACTATCGCAACCAAGATCGAGCGATGGTTCCAGCGGGCACGTGCCGGTTCTCAGAACCGCAAATTCAAGTTGATTGTCAATCCGGGCATTTCGGCGTATTTGTCGGCTTCCGAATCAAATATACTGAAAAGGATTTCGAAACAACTCCGGTTCAAAATCGAGTTGATCGAGGACAACGAACTGAGTCCTGAGAACTATCGAGTTGTATCAGTAGACGACAATCTTGAGATAACCGACCTGTTTAAGACAAAAGCTGAAGTGAAATAGAACGGCGGAGTACCGGTCGCAAATGAGAGAAGCCCTGCCTTACGGCAGGGCTTCGGATTTTCTACGATGTCAGCACGCGCTTAGTACATATCGAACATCTCGCTACGGAAATCTTTCACATCGTTGCTTTCCTGCAGATAGCCGAACCACTCTTGGTACTTCTTCTGACGCAGATCGCTAAGTACAGACTGGTGAATTGAGTCCTGTTCACTTGTGAAAAGCTCGAGATTGGGCGCCTGCCGTTCAAGGAAATTGATGACGGCTGCACCTTTACCTGTCATAATCGGCCTGGAAAGAGGTTCGTCAGCGGAGAGGCTGAAAGCAGTTCCGAGAAAAGCGGGATCAGTGCCCAGCCTTCTGACAGGGTCGCGTCGGGAAATCAGAGACGTGGTGTAGTATTCTGCGCCGACCTGGCTTGCGGCATCTTCCATTGCGGTTCCCGAGACCACGAGGTCATACACTTCCTGTGCCTTTGCGAGAACTCTTTCGCCCAGTTTCTTCTGAGTGAGATTAGAATTGGCTCTTCCGTAGCTCTCTTCGAAGCTCTTGATCCCCTCCGGTGTGTACTCCTCCAACTGAACCACAAGGAACCTCGCTGGCTCCTCGATGATACTCGAGACATCGCCGACCTTGCTCGAAAACGCGAATTGATTCGCTCTTGGCGACTCGCCGAGAATACCTGCCCGTTCACCCTCCTGGAATCCACTCGAGTGCCCCACCGTTAGTCCAAGCTCCGCGGCGGCAGCATCGAAGTCTGATTGCTCGATCATGTCCAAAAGAGTCTGCCCAGCATTCTGCAGATCGGAAATCGTCTGCCCTGACGGTTTGAATTTTATCAATATATGGCTCGCCCTGATCTCCTTCTTGTCATCCGTGATGCGCTCCCCTGTCTTCTGGATAACATGCCAGCCGAATTCGGTCTCTACAGGTTCCGAAACATCGCCAGAATCGCTGAGGCCGAAAACTGCCTCCTCGAACCCCTTTACCATCATGCCTTCGTTGAACCAGCCAAGGTCGCCACCCGATTGCGCCGAAGCATCCTCTGAGAGATCCGCGGCCAGTTGTGCGAAATCGGCACCATCCTTGATTTCATCGTAAATGCTCTGGACTTGCTCCTTAGTCCCGAGGCTGTCGCTCTGGTTAGGGACTTTCGCGTATTCAACGTACTTTAGCTGAGCCTCAGCCTCTCTGAAGAACATATCCTGATGAGCCTCATAGTATTCCAGAACCTCTGACGTGTCGTTAAGGATCTCCGGGTCCTTCAACTGATCCTGGAAAAGAGCAGCGTATTCGAATTTCATCAGTTCGTTATTGTCGATGAACTCCTGCTTGACATCCTCGCCTGTTATGCGGGCAGCCATTATCGCCAACTCCTGCAGCTTCATGTTCCTTATCTCATTTCTGGAAAAGCTCTCCACCTGGACCCAGAACTGAGTGTACTGCGGATCCTGCATCGACGCAAGGTATGCCTGATAATCAAAACCTCCCTGTTCACTACGGAACAACTCCTGCTGCTGGACTATTTGGGGCGGCCATCTCTTGAGATGCTCTGCCAGCTCCGTATTGGTGAGCGTAAGTCCAAGCTTTTCCATTGTCTGGGAATAGACTATGTCAGTCACAAGCTCGACCCAGGCTCTGTTTCTAAGCTCGAGAATCTCATCCTGCGTCAGTTCCCGCTGAGATGACTGCGACATCTGCTGATAGAAGTTCTGAATAACGGATTCATAGGTTCTCAGCGTAATCTCCTCGCCGTTAACTTCACCGGCTATCCCCTTCTGCGTTTTCGTGGACGTCATATCTGCTCCCCATGCGAATATGATCGTGCCGACGAATGCCACGATTGCCACATAGATAAAGGCTTTAGTGTATCTCCTGAAATCCTGTAACATAACGAATCTGCTCCTCTAAACGGTCGTTATTATGCTAAAACACAGCCATATAATATATATACAGTCGGCAGATTCACAAGTTATTTTTGCCGAGCATGGCCACCGAAGTGTATAAGACAGGTGCATCACATATTTGTTGACACCGCGGGTATTACTCTCGATCTTCACTAATCATGTTGACTTTTCTGACATTCAGGACTCGTTCCCTGCTGCTTCTCATAGCCATACTTACACTCTCAAACCCGTGTATCGCCAAGGACGACAACTACTTATGGCCAATACGCGCATCCAGTGAATTGACCTCCGGCTTCTGCCAGTGGCGACCGGGGCACTTTCACTCCGGAATAGATGTCAGAACTTTCGGCAAAACCGGATATGAAGCTCGTGCGATAGCTGACTGCTATGTTCTCAGAATCATTACGCGATGGCGTGGATACGGCAAAGCGCTGTATCTCAAGCTCGACGACGGCCGAATTGCTGTCTACGGGCACATGTTGAAGTTCACTCCGGAGATCAACCGGTATATTCAGGAGCAGCAGCTTGCGACAAGGCGGTACCGGACCGATCTTTATCCTCCAGAGGGTCGATTCCGGTTCAAAGCCGGCGATGTAGTCGCATACTCCGGTCAGTCGGGAACGTCCACAGCGCCTCACCTTCACTTCGAGATCCGCACTGAGGAGCAGATGCCGCTTGACCCGGTGCAATTCTATCCGAGTCTCAAGGATGACCGATCTCCGGTCATTCGCAGCATTTCGCTTCGACCGCTCTCCCCCGTTCTGAGCCGAATCAACGGCGCGAGCGAGTTGGCTGCTGTCACAATGACTCCAAAGGAAGGAAAGATCTCCCTGCCGGATACTGTGGTAATCTATGGCCCGGTGGGAGTCGAACTCGAATGCGTCGACAAGCGTCCCGACAGCAAGAGAAACTACGCCGTCTCAGGAATCGAAACGTACATCGACAGCCTCTCAGCACCCTTTTTCGCGACCAAATACGACACGATCTCATTCGATCGTTGGGGTGAGATCAACCTCGAACTGAACTACTCGCGGGCTCTCGATAATAGGAAGTTTGTGCACAATCTCTATATTCTTCCAGAAAACGATGCACCACTCGTAAACGATCTCGCGAGGAATCGTGGGTGGATCGAGGCGACAGACACCGTAGCTGGGATTGATATGTCACCGGGATTGCACCGGCTGCTTTTCAGGGTTTATGATCGGTCCGGTAACACTACTCAAACAGAGATAGTGATCGATCTGAGATGTCATCCGCATTTCCCCGGACTGACTTCTTTCGCGGAATATTGCGCAGACGGTGGTTCGGACTCCTGGCAATATAGTGTGGCCGAGTACAACACAGATGGATACGCGTTCTCGGCAGTTCTTTCCGAGGAAAAGATGCCGTCATTCCTGGAATATCTGAACGGTGATATCACACTCGTAAGCAAATTCAAGAACCTGGCAGGGAGGATGATCCTTCTTTCGGCAAAATCGATAGATGGTACGAGATTCGAACGCCTGATTAAACTGTCCGATACCGGAATGCCGATTTTCGCACCGATTAGCCTCATCGCGCCATCTTGTCTGGCTCCCTCCCCTGTCGCATCGCGATACGATCCTGTTAGACTGGATGTCAGGAATCTGATGGATACCTGGAATGATCAAACCGCTGCTACCGGAAGCCTCTGCCTGGACTTGCCTGTCCTGTTTGATCTCTCAGATTCCTCACTGTGGGTCGATCCCGCCATCGTCACCGTCCGCGATATCATTAATGTGGACTATGGCAGGCCGTTTGCGGTCGGTGGCACCGGCACAAACAGCGTAATCGTCAAATTCGCCGACGGGCATCTTGTTGTCGCCGGCGACGATCTCCTGGCCAGGAGCGCCATCTGTCTCGATACATCCACGATCGTGGTTAAGCGTCTTGGATCAGCCAGAATCCTCAGGATAATACCCGAGGATCTCTTGCTCAACGATTGGGTCGATCTCACTCTCAAGCTTAATCAGGACGTTGACACGTCGCGGTGCTCTGTCTTCAAGCTGACAGATAAAGGTGAGACATTCCACATCGGTGGGGAAGTGATCGGCGATTCAGCAATCTTAGTGAAACTGAGCAAAACGGGCACCTACGCTGTACTACACGACACGGTCCCCCCCACGATCTCGAAGTTGACTCCGGCAGACGGCGGGCGGGTCGGCAAGTCGAGGCCGAAGATCAGTTTCAGGATGGACGATGATCTATCCGGAATTGAGGACGATACGTTTGTGGAGATCACAGTTGATGGAGTATGGGCTATACCGGAATATGATATTGGAACGAAATGGATAGTTACCTACTCGAGCCAGAAGCTCAAGACGGGCAAGCATACTCTCGAAATCAAGGTGCGTGACAGGGCCGGTAATGAGGCGATCCATTCATCTACGTTCCGCTACGTAAAATGACGGACGGAGAGTCCCGCCAGAAATCAGTTGGCAAACATCAAGAATATACTTTTATTGCGGCTGCTGGTTGAGAACTTGGAACCCTAAGCCGTATCTATGCTTCCGATCAAGGACGACATACCGACTAAACGGACTCCGGTAGTCACTATCGCACTCATCGTGATTAACTGCCTCGTATTTCTGTTTGAATTCGTGCAGGGGGATCGAGCGTTCATGGAGTTCACGTACGTGTGGGGACTGATACCGATAGAACTCACTACCGGTGTTGAGCTTACACCACAGGCGTCGGTTTCATCGCTGGTGAATCTCTTTACCAGCATGTTCATGCATGGTGGACTTCTGCATTTGGGGGGCAATATGCTCTACCTTTGGATCTTTGGGAACAATATCGAAGACCGGCTCGGTCGCGTGAAGTTCATTCTCTTCTATCTTGCATCCGGGATTGTGGCGGCGCTGGCTTTTATCGCAACCGCTCCGCAAGGTGACGTCCCGCTGGTAGGCGCATCCGGAGCAATCGCTGGGATACTCGGCGCATATCTTGTTTCCTACCCCCGCGCCCGCGTTGTGACTGTCCTCTTTATCTTCTACTTCATCCGGATTGCACGCATCCCAGCCATGTATGTGCTCGGTTTCTGGTTCATTCTCCAGGTTTTCAGCGGACTTCCTGCGCTCGGATCATCCGGCGGCGGTGGAGTGGCATGGTTTGCCCACATAGGTGGATTCCTGTTCGGTTTGATCGTTTTCAAGTTCTTCGTCAAGAAGATACCTACTATCTATTTAGCGGTACGATAATATGATCTCACGCTCAAAACCGACTCCGGGGATTGCTCTGGTCATCGCAGCAGCAATTTGTCTAATGACTCCATCCGGCCCAGGCCTGGCACAGAGTGCAACGCAATACGAAAGCATTGCCGATTCGCTGATAGCTGCTGAGAATCTCGCGGAAGCTGCTGATGCACTTCGTGAGGCGTACAGCCTCGACGAAAGCAATCTGGATGTGCTGCGAAAGCTGTCTGAGGTTTCGCTGCATCTCGGTGATTTTGCCGCGGCACGACAGGCGCTGCAGCTGGTCGTCGATGAGGATCGGGCGGATGTCAATTCCTATCTCGAGATCGCGCGGATCGAGTGGTTGATAGGCTCACCAGAAGTGGCTCTGCAGTATATCGATCTGGCCGAACAAGTCGCAGTCAAACCGATCGCCAAGATTTCGGCCTATCGGTCGATCGTGCTTCGCGGCGCCGGACTTTTCGCAGAAGCCGAGAGTGTCCTTGTCGCCGCTCAAGAGCAGTTCCCCGACAGCCCTCTGATTATATCCAACCTTGGGTTAGTTGCGGCATTGTCAGGAGATTATGAGAAGGGTTTTGAGTACGCCGAAAAAGCGTATGAACTTGACTCGAATGAAGTGTTCACGATAACTTCGCTCGCGGGCCTGCACCTCGCAGATGGCAATCTCGATGAGGCAAAAAGGCTCTATGAGCGCGCGGTTGACATCGATCCATTCAACCTCTTCGCCAGGCAAAGTCTCGACAATTTCGACATGATCGCGAAGGAAACAGAACTCGAACGTCTGATGCGTCAGGGCATCAGGTATTTCGACAAGGCTCTATATCTACGGGCACGAGGAGCATTCAGGGCCGCGATTGAAATAGACTCGAACTTTTTCGAAGCTTATCTGAATTTGGGATTCACGCTCAATCTTCTCGGGGAACCGAGAAACGCCGTAAAAGTGTTCGAGAAGGCGAAAGTGCTTGACAGTACCTCCGCCCCGCTGTACATCGGCTGGGGTAACGCGCTGGCAGGAATAGGTGAATTCGATGAGGCGATCGATAGATACGAAACAGCCATCAGATTTGATTCGACTATAACGGATGTGCACGAGGCTTTGCAAACGGTAAGGGAACTCAAAGAGAGAGGTCAGGACGATCTGAAATGAGCACTGCCGAATACATACATCTTCATAACCATACCCAGTACTCGCTTCTGGATGGAGCCTGCCGGATTGATCCGTTTCTCGATATGATACACGGCATGAAGATGCCTGCGACAGCAATTACGGATCACGGAAATATGTTTGGTGCTATTGAATTTTATACGAAAGCGAGAAAGAGGGGAATTAAGCCGATCATTGGGTGTGAGACATATGTCGCCCCCAGAGATCACACTTACAAAGAGCCCATCGCCGGTAAGCCAAGTTCCGGCTATCACCTGATACTTCTTGCCAAAAATGACATTGGATACAAGAACCTAATCAAGCTGGTTTCGAAAGGGTATCTTGAGGGGTTCTATCATCGGCCGCGAATCGACAAGAAGCTCCTCAAGGATCACGCAGAGGGTCTCATAGCCACTTCAGCGTGTTTCAAGGGAGAGATTCCTTACCTGCTGTCCAACAATGAAGATGCTGAAGCTGAGCGTACGGCAAAACGCTATGCTGACCTGTTCGGAAAAGAGAACTTCTACATAGAGATTCAGGATCACGGTCTGCCGACAGAGAAACTGTTGAAAGGAAAACTTGTCGACCTCGCTCGTAAGACCGGTCTGAGTATAGTCGGAACGAACGATTGCCATTACCTTCATCAGAAAGACTCCAAAGCACATGATGCCCTGCTCTGCATACAAACAGGTAAATTGATCTCCGATACTGATCGGATGAAATATGGGACTGACCAGATATATGTGAAGTCAGCCGAGCAGATGAAAGAAGTGTTGGCCGAATATCCGGAAGCAATCGAGAACACGCTGAGAATCGGCGAGATGTGTAACCTCGATCTGGAACTTGGCAAGAATCACCTGCCCGAGTTCCCCCTTCCGGATGGCTACTCTGATCTCGATGACTATCTCAGGCACCTCGCCAATGAAGGGCTTAAGTGGCGATACACGGATATCACCGATGAGCTTCGGGAGAGGCTCGACTACGAGCTTGGTGTGATCATCAAGATGCGTTATTCGGGCTACTTCCTGATTGTGAAGGATTTCATCGACCACGCACGGAGAGTGAAAGTGCCCGTCGGGCCGGGCCGCGGATCCGCAACGGGATCCCTCGTGTCGTACTGTCTCGGAATCGTCAATATCGATCCAATGAAGTACGGGCTGCTCTTTGAACGTTTCCTCAACCCCGAGAGGATATCTCTTCCGGACATAGACATTGACTTCGCGGACAGAGGCAGAGACAAAGTGATTGACTATGTCATCAAGAAATACGGCGAACGAAACGTCTGCCAGATTATTACTTTTGGAACGATGGCAGCGCGCCAGTCGATCAGAGATGTTGGCCGCGTGATGCAGATACCGTACTCCGAGGTCGACAGGATAGCCAAGATGATTCCAGCCGGGCCAGGTCAGACGATAGCTGCAGCGCTCAAGAGCGAACCCGAGCTCAAAAAACTGGCTGACTCCAATGAGGATACCGGAAAACTGCTTGAATATTCTCAGACACTGGAGGGGCTCGCACGCCACGCCTCAACCCATGCTGCGGGAGTGGTGATTGCACCGAAACCCCTTACCGAATATGTGCCGCTGTACAAGGCAGCGAAGGGCGACGAAATCACGACCCAGTACGACATGAAGCGGATCGAAGAGATCGGCCTCCTCAAGATGGACTTCCTCGGGCTCAGGACTCTGACCGTGGTCGATGATGCTCTCAGGATGATCGAGAAAAACCATAATATCAAACTCGACATTGACGGCATTCCTCTCGATGACCCGAGAGTTTACAAACAGTTCTGCGATGGCCATACGGTAGGCATCTTTCAGTTCGAATCGAGCGGAATGCGAGATTATCTGGTCAAGCTGGCTCCCGAGAACCTCGGTGACCTGATTGCTATGAATGCCCTATACAGGCCGGGGCCTCTCGACGCGGGAACCATCGATGACTACATCAAACGTAAGCACGGCGAGGATGAAGTGACGTACATCCATCCTAAGCTGGAACCGATCCTCGAGGAGACTTACGGCGTCATCGTCTACCAGGAACAGGTCATAAAGATCGCAGTGGAACTCGCGGGCTATACCGCAGGCGAAGGAGATATACTGCGCAAGGCAATGGGTAAGAAGGTGAAGGTAATAATGGAACAGCAGCGGAAGTCATTCAAGGACGGCTGCAGAAAAAACGGGATCGACAATGCCATAGCTGACACCGTGTTTGAGCAGATAGAGACCTTCGCGCGATACGGCTTCAATAAGTCTCACGCCGCAGGCTACTCCTATCTCGCATACCAGACTGCGTACCTCAAAGCACACTATCCACGCGAGTTCGTGGCCGCCTCGCTGACTTCGGAAATGGGCAACACCGATCGTGTGATCATCTTGATGGAGGAGTGCCGAAGACTCGGCATTCCTGTTCTGCCTCCGGATATCAACTCAAGCAGAGCGGAGTTCATCGTCGAAGAGGACAAAATCCAGTTTGGTCTTGGAGCGGTCAAGAACGTCGGACGCGGAGCTATCGAAGCAATACTAACTGAGCGCGACAAGGACGGCAGGTTCGCATCGCTCTTTGACTTTGTCGCACGTGTCGATCTCAGATCGTTGAACAGGCGCATGTTGGAATCGCTGATACAGGCCGGAGCAACCGATTCTCTCCCCGGGCACAGGGCACAACTCTTCGAGGCAATCGATTCAGCTCTCGGCTTCGGTCAGGCAAGACAAGCGAGCAGGCAGAACGGGAATCAGGCAAGCTTATTTGGCGAAGATGCGGAGAAAGTCGGGGTCGTCGAACCGGAACTACCGACCGTGAAAAAATGGGACAAAGCAACAACACTTCGCTACGAAAAAGATCTGCTTGGCTTCTTTGTCTCGGGACACCCCCTCGAATCATACAGGACTATTCTATCGACAGTCGCCACATGCACAACGGAGACGATTGACGAGTTGCCTGATGGGTCCGGGGCTGTGATCGGCGGTATCATCACGAGAATCAAGGTGAATATCGACAAGAAGAGTAAACGAATGGCTTTTGCGACACTCGAGGATTTCGCCGGGTCCACAGAACTGATTATCTTCTCCGATCTCTTCGAGAAACGTCGGGACGTGATACAGGCTGAATCGATGGTGATGGTGTCGGGCAGGATTTCGAAGAGAGAGGACGAGAAACCGAAGATTATTGTAGAGAAAGTCGACAGTCTTGACGCCGTTGCTGAAGGAGGTGAACTGATTTTAAAACTGTTCCTCGACGGGCCGAACTTCAACGGAGGAAGGTTGGATGGCATCGAGGATATACTGGGCGACTTCCCCGGTTCAGCTGAAGTTATCCTAGTCCTTAATACGGGGGAAGAGCGGATAGTAGTACAGACTAACAAGTTGAAAGCCTCGGCCAAACCGGGGCTAACGCGCAGGCTTTCGGAGCTTCTCGGAAGCGACCGGGTGCGGTGGGAGGTGAAAGCCTCCGGAAATACTAACGGAACCATCAAGTAATAAGCGTGTTATAACATAAAACGTGTTGATTTTTGCGGCAAATTTCGTAAATTACAGGATTGGTACTGCCGAGCGAGTTATAACGTTCTGATAGAGAAGTTGGGAGATGACGATGAAAAAGAAGATAGGTTTAGTGTTCTTTGCGGGGATTCTGGTTCTTGGACTGATATTGACCGTCGCTGGGCAGACAGGCTCGAAGACCGCCACATCCGACCCGCCTGACGGAGAACTGACCTGGCACAAGTATGACAAAGCCCTGGAAATCGCGAAAGAGGAAGACAAGTACGTAATTGCCTACTTTACAACCGCCTGGTGCGGCTACTGCAAGATAATGCAGAAAACCACGTTCAAAGATCCCGATGTGATGGCGCTAATGCTGAACGATTTCGTCCTCGCCTGGACCGATGGTGACTCAAGGAACGTATTGAAAGTTGCCGACAAGAGCGGTAAGGTGGTCGATATAACCGAGAGGCAGTTGACCAAAGCCTTCGGTGTACGCGGATTTCCCACTTTTATCTTCCTAAAACCTGACGGCACCGGCATTGCCCCCATTTCAGGGTACTGGAAAGCGCCTCAGTTCAAAATCGCTCTGGAATACATCAGTACCGGATCGTACGAGAAAATGCAATTCAGTGAATTCTCGGCTAACTACAAGGGCTAAGGCTGTCTATCAGACATGGCAAGTACTTCGTATCTACGCTTTCCGCGATCACCATTCTTATGCCTTCTGATAT
>DAOVLC010000318.1 GCA_030631455.1 Candidatus Zixiibacteriota bacterium | reverse complement strand
CCGTACTGTAACTGGACAATCGAGTCATCGGTTTCGAAACGCCCAGGCGAAATGACAGTTGCCATTCTAGGTATTCGATTGCCGCCTGGCGCCTGGCTGCCTGCGCTTGGCCCTGCTACGTCTTCCTTCCAGTTGGATGTCAGTTACAGAGACTTTGTCCTGAAGTTCAGAAACGAAGATCAGATCGACTCGTATGCTGTTTCCGTGACAGATACCGCATTGGTGTTGACAGAGATCGTTTCCACATTTACTACATTGGAGTGAGCTTTCTGAGGTGAATTTGATGGACAGTGCCGGCGGCTACGTAGATTATGAATTTGTCTCCGACTTCTATGACCGTGTGAATGAGTTCCGTAACGAGAAGGACATCCCGTTCTTCGTTGATATGGCGAAACAGATCGGTGAGCCTGTTCTCGAAATCGGATGTGGAAGCGGTCGCGTGCTTGTGCCGACTGCAAAGGCAGGAATCGAGATTGTCGGTCTTGATCTGTCCAACGCGATGCTCGCGAAATGCCGCGAGAAACTATCCAGTGAACCGGTAGATGTTCAGAACAGGGTCGAACTGCTCAAGGCGGACATGCGGGATTTCGATCTCGGTCGGACGTTTAAGCTGATCACAACTCCGTTCCGCCCGTTCCAGCATTTGACGACAGTCAAAGATCAGATCAAGTGTCTGAATGCGATCCGGCGCCATCTTGATAACGACGGCAGATTCATTCTCGATATCTTCAACCCGAGCATTCCATATCTCGCAGATGAAACGCGCAAGGAAGAGTCGGGGGAAATGCCGGAGTTCGAGATGCCGGACGGCAGGAAGGTGCTGCTGAGAAGCCGGGTGCCGCAGCAAGATTTCGCGAATCAGGTTCTCGACTGCGAAATGATCTACTACGTCACACACCCTGACTGCAAGAAAGAGCGCCTCGTCCACAGCTTCCAGATGCGCTACATCTTCAGATTCGAGGCCGAACACCTGCTCGCCAATTGTGGTTTTGAGATCGAGAATCTGTACGGCGATTTCGATAAATCGCCATTCGGCACGAATTACCCCGGCGAATTGATCTTCGTTACGCGAAGAGCGTGATGGTTCCACGCGAGTTTTTCTGACTCAGAAGTGCGCGCAGGGGCTGTGCCCCTGCGCCTGTAATCCATTGCAAAGCATTTGATTCCAGCCACGAATCGCAGGGGCACAGCCCCTGCGTGCACATGAAAAGCGTGACGATGCCCGGCGGTTACTTTAGCATGGTTAAAGTGATGTCAAACTTCATACAGCATAATTATGCAGCCGCCAGATTCGACGCACAAATATTGTGCGGCTGCCGGTTTCCGGTGCGTGATCTGAATAGGACATCTCGCTTTATCGAATGGCTGTAACGCACGCTGACACAACACCTTACAATTACACTGCGCTATCTCCGGCATTGCTGGCACACCTGTTGCTTTATCCAGTAGCGAAGGAAGTTCAATGGTACGGAGGTTAAAGATGACAAATACGAGAAACATAAGAAAAACAACCTTGAGGGTTCTTACAGGGTTGGTTCTTGCGTTCTGGGGAGCGGTTTTTATTGGCTGTGAAAATTGCGATGATTGCCGGGTCGTCGTGGTTGATGATACTCCTCCAGACGCTCCCCAGGGCGTGTATTCAATAACCGGCGACGAAGCGGTCTACATCTACTGGTATGAGAGCCCGGAACCGGACATAAGCCATTATTGGGTATGGAGATCGGAAGAAGCGCTTGAAGGACCTTACGAGCGCAAATGGAAGACCTACGACAACTACTACGTCGACCGCGAGGTTGAGAACGGGAGTACGTACTACTACGCGGTCACCGCAATCGATTATGACGGCAACGAGAGCGAGGAACTGTCCTGGGATGACGTACAGGATACACCTCGTCCGGAGGGAAGCGGAGTCGTGTTGTGGGATGTCCGTGAAGAACCGCATGTTTCGGCATTCGGGTTCAAGAAAGCACAGGTAGTTGACTGGGAAGCCAGTTCAGCAGACATCTTCTTCGAGTATGACACCGAGTTGGGTGCATTTTTCGTCTGGGTAGCAAACTACGACACGTACATTCAGGACTTCGGCTATACGGGGAGTCTCGACGAACTGGATTGGGCTCCGGAAGTCGGCTGGTCAGAGGTCGGCTGGTTAGAGGCGGTTCTCGGGCACTCGTATTATGTCTATACAGTTGATCGTCATTATGCGAAGTTTCGTGTCGACTACTTAGACTATCGCGACGGCAGCGTAGAGATATCATGGGCATACCAGACGGTTCAGGATTGGCCGGAACTGGTACCGAATCTGCCTGAGCGTCTTGCGGGATATGCTTCGAGCAAAGAAATCATAGATTCAGGTAACCTAAGATAAGGGAATGAGGTGATCGAGATGAAACGGATACAAATGATAGTTGCAATGTCGCTGGTGATTTTGCTGGCGGCTTCGGCACTCGGTCAGGAGAAGGTGGTTCAAAGACCTAACGATCCGTTGGAGATCAGGGTCTGGACGAACAAAGCTGAGGGGAAATCGTTCGGGCAGGGGGAACACGTCATTATCTATTTCAGGGCAAACCGCGACTGTTTTGTCACGATTTACGATCTTGATACGCGCGGAGATGTCAACCTGCTGTTCCCGTACGATTATGATGACCCCATCTATGTTGAGGGGAATCGAGTCTACACTATTCCGGATTACTTCGACGATTACGAGCTTGCTGTCGAAGGCCCGCCGGGAACCGAGTATATCCAGGCGGTAGCGTCGCTCGACCCATTCGATGTGCCTCAGTGGCCGTCGAAGTTCCTCGAGTATGATGACTACTACCCGCTACAGGCGGACAGGGAACCTGCCGAGTTCCTGCACTATGTGAACCATCGCTATTTCCCGCTTGAAGACTGTTACAAACGCTGTGCCACCGATTACACCTCATTCGAGGTGCGCCGCGACTGGAGCTACGACTGGGATGATTACTACGATGTTAATAATGTGTATCACCACTACTACTACGATCCATGGGATTGGTACGGTTCGATCTACGTCGGCTATCCGTTCGGCGCTTCGATGTGTATCGATGGTATCTTCTATGGCTACGCACAATGTTTCGTGCCTCGGATCGTGGTTGGGTGGCATCACATGAGAATCTGGTACAACGATTACGACTGGTACTACGGCCGACTCAACATCCACGCCGGTTACAGACACGAGTACCTGTGCGATGACATTCGATACAAAGACTCCTACAAGCACTACGGCTTCAAGCCGAAACCGAGAGGTTCATCGCAATATGTAGCGGAAAAATTCCACCAGGACAGACGGAAAACCGTCTTTACACGCGAAGCCGGATATGTGGCGAAAAACACGTATG
>DAOVLC010000354.1 GCA_030631455.1 Candidatus Zixiibacteriota bacterium | reverse complement strand
TGAATCGATCCTGATATTCGACGAAGTCATTTCGGGATTTCGAGTCGGATGGGGCGGAGCCGCCGAGATGTACGAGATAGAGCCGGATCTTTTGACATTCGGCAAAGTGATCGGCGGCGGCATGCCGGTAGGGGCATTCGGAGGGAAGCGCGAGATAATGGAAGTGCTCGCTCCCAACGGTCCTGTCTATCAGGCCGGTACGCTCTCAGCCAATCCGGTTGCCATGACCGCAGGTCTTGCCACACTCAGAACGATCGAAACTGAAGATGCCTATACGAAGCTCGAGGAGCTGGGGTCAGCGTTTGAAGCACGTTTGTATAAAGAGCTGGCTGGCTTACCAATGACTGTCGTAAGAGTCGGCTCGATTGTCTGGTTGTCTCTGCAGAAGGACGCTCCGACCAGGGCGAGTCAGATTGAGAAAGCTGGAATAGAAAGATACAATTCAGCGCACCGCGCGACTCTGGATGCGGGAGTCTATCTGCCGCCGTCAGGCTATGAAGTGATGTTTGTTAGCATAGCACATACGGAGGAACTCCTTAAGAAAGCCGCGATTGTAATCGGCGCAGGATTGAGGGTGTAGATCAGATCTCGGAGTCCGGTAGAACCGGGCGGAGAGACCTGACGTTTCACTCAGTGATGAAAGCAGTTATCATCGACAACGACGATAGCTTTACCGGGAATCTGGAGCATCTTCTGGTGGAGTCAATCGGCAGCCGCCCACTCGTGGTGCCGTATTCATATCTTGATACAGTCAATCTAGACGATTATGATCTAGCCGTTATCTCTGCCGGGCCGGGGAAACCATCAGAGTACCCGGATTATGCGGCACTGCTTGAGTCCGGTGTCCCGGTCCTCGGAATCTGCCTCGGAATGCAGATTATCAATGAGCATTTCGGAGGTGAAACCGCAAGGCTACCCGATTGTGTACACGGGAAAACAGATAAGGTGGAATACGACGGCCACACGTTCACCGTCGCACGGTACCATTCCCTATATCTACGACGAGTCGCGGACTGCCTTGAGGTAGTCGCGGTGAATGGTGCAGGAGTGCCGATGGCACTGCGGCACAAAACTCGCAAAATCATCGGCTACCAGTTTCATCCGGAATCATTCATGACACCGGAAGGTGCTTACTTTGTCGACCATGCAATCAGTTTTCTCTATCCGAATCGATCCCATGAAGTTCCTCGCGGTCGCAGAGTCGCTCGCAAGGCGCTTCGACGCTGACCTGTTCCTGGCAGATTCAGGCTATCTGGGTGAAGGGGTCAGCTTCATCGGCGTAGAGCCGTGCCGCGAGTTGATTGTTACGGAGACAACGCAATAAGATGATATCACCGAGTTTGTGCTCTCCGATTCCGATCTCACATTTGGCTTCTTGAGCTACACGTACGGCATGAAGCTAAGAGATATGATAACTGAGAAGCGCACAGAGTTTCCATATGGGCATTTGAAGAAATACATGACCGTATTAGAGTATGATCGGGCGGCTGGCGAGCTTGTCGTACACTCTGGAGGAGATCAACTGCCTGAGGAAATCCAGAGAGCGATCTCCAGCGCCGGAGCTACAGCCGATTTCCTGATGTCAAGCCATTCGAAGCGCGTCCTCGCACAATCTCTTTCTCGAGAGGCTTATATCGATGGTGTGAGAAGAACGCTTGAGCATATCAGAGAAGGCTATACGTATCAATTGAATCTGTCGATCAAATTCACGATCGAGAGGGAAAGCCTCAATGCGCTGAGTCTGTTCACGCACCTATATAAGACATATCCGGCGCCGTTCTATGCATGGTTCAGGAGCGGACAACATCAGATTCTCTCGACGTCGCCCGAACGGTTTCTGCGAGTAGATGGCGGTCGCGTGTTGTCGCAGCCGATCAAGGGAACGCTCAGATTCGAGCAGTATGACGAAAGTCTAGTCAGAGTATTGACCGAATCGCCAAAGGAGAGCGCTGAGTTGTCGATGATAGTCGATTTGATTCGAAACGACATTTCCCTGAACTGCGAATACGGTTCTGTGCGGGTCGACGGGCACCAGTCAACATTCGTCGTCGATAATCTCGTGCAGATGTATTCAAATGTGTTTGGTAGTTTGAAGAGTGACCGTACGTGCGTGGATCTCTTGCTGGACGCTTTTCCCGGCGGATCGGTTACCGGATGCCCGAAGAAGAAGTCTATGCAGATAATCGATAAACTGGAACCGAATACGCGAGATATCTACTGCGGCAGCTTCTTCGTGATCAAAGATCGAAAACACATGGACTCGTCAATAGCTATAAGGACCGGGTACTACGACACGAACACCGGCGCGTTTCACTTCTTCGCCGGAAGTGGCATTGTAGTCGACTCCGATCCCGAGAGGGAATACGATGAGACAGTCGCCAAAGCAGAGAAATTCCTGAAGGTGCTTGGCCAATGATTTATTACTACAAGAATTCGTATGTCAGTGACAGGATCAGCCTTGATGTTCGGAGTCCGGCGTTCAAGTTCGGGTTAGGCTTCTTTGAGACGATTTTCTACAATGGCGAAATCATCTGTAATCTCGAAGCACATATCTTTCGCATTCAGAGTAGCCTGAAAACCTATCAGATTGCGTACGAAACTATCGATTTCGGGCAAGTGATTCAAGAAGTTCTGAAGCAGAATGAACTCTCGGAAAGATATGCCCGGATAAACATATACTACCCAATAGAAAGTGAATCATCCCCGGCGAGCCCGCTTATAGCAGCGTATCCGTATTCACCTGAACCGAGCAAAATCTACAAACTCGGAATATCGCCTTATCACCATCAGTCGCATCTCTGCGCGCACAAGAGCATGAACTACATGCATTTCTATCTTGCACAGATGGAGGCGATGCGCAGAGGATTCGATGACGCGTTGCTCACGGATTGTAGCGGCCGCGTTTTGGAGACACCGACTGCATCGCTGGTTTTCAGCGATGGCGAGAACATGTTCACACCTGCGGCCGGGGAGCAATTGCCCGGCATCGCTCTCAAGAT
>DAOVLC010000061.1 GCA_030631455.1 Candidatus Zixiibacteriota bacterium | reverse complement strand
TTCCAGCGCATTTTCAGTTTTCTTTCGGTCGGTGATATCCCTAATCACACCACAGAGGACCTTGCGCCCCTTCAACGTGAAGGAACTGGCCGATATCTCCACCGGAAAGATGGTGCCATCTTTTTTCTTGTGGTAACGAACCGGTACTCTCGTAACTGCTCCGGCCAATGTCAGCTTGATCGAGACGTCCGAGTCTTCGAGTTCCGCTGTCATGTCATCGTGCCTTATCTTGAGGAATTCTTCTCTGGAATACCCGTATAGGTGGACAGCCGCGTTGTTCACATCCACGAACTGTCGAGTTTCTGCGTCGAACACCATAATCGCATCGGTTTCAGTCTCGAAGAGCCGACGGTATTTCTCCTCGCTTTCTTCCAGCGCATTTTCAGTTTTCTTTCGGTCGGTGATATCGAAAGCGAAGTGCATGTAGACATCATCAGATACCGGAATCCAGTACACATCCCACGTGACCCCCATGGATGTCGGCTCACAGTGCTGCGCTTTGCCATCCGACCACACTTTCTCCGCCAGGCACCATGGACAGGGAGTCTCACGCTGAAACCACGTTTCGAAACAAGTCTTACCCGGAATTGCGCCGACCTCGACCGCCATCTTGTTGGAAGCGACTATTTCCCGGGTTTGCGGGCGCAAGAGCAGCGCCACGCAGGGAAAGGCATCCAGAATGATTTGATTGGTGCGTGACTTGCTCTCTATCTCTTCTTCGGCTCGCTTGCGCTCGGTGATATCGACATCTACACCCTGAACGTATGCAACCTTACCATTGGCATCTCGAATCGCCCACGACCTGTCCTCAATCCATATTTCTTCCCCTGAACCGCTTTTTAGACGGTATTCGATGATTATTTCATCCGGCTCATTGTCTTGCACAAGCCTTTCGTATTCTGCTTTCGCACGCTGAAAATCGTCTGGGTACACTATTTCAGAAAATCCTACCCTTCCACTATAGAAATCCTCCGGAGAGTAACCGAGCACATCATGTACATTATCGGATATGAATTCGGTTGTCCAGTCCTCGTCCGCCTTGCACATGTAGGCGACGATAGAACTCTTGTTGACAATGCCATGCATGTCTCTCAGCTCTTTCTCCGCAAGCTTGTACTCGGTGATGTCGGTCAAAATGCTCTGCATGTGCGTGGCGGTGCCGTCAGAGTCCCGGAGTACCTTATTTCGATCTCTTATCCAGCGGATCTCTCCAGCCTTCGATGTCACTCGATACTCTTGGGTGAACTCGTCGACTCCTTCTTCGAGGTACTTCTCGACCTCTGCTTCGAGTTCAAGTAGATCATCGGGATGAGTAATGCCGGGCCATGAGATTCTCCCGGACAGCAGATCGTTAGCAGAATAGCCGAGTACCTGCTTCACATTGTCCGATACGTATTCGACAGGCCAGCCTTCCTGCAAACGCCAGAGAGAGACCATCGCGCGGCTTCTGTTGACAATTGCTTCAAGTTTCTCACGCTCGGCGACTGTTTGCCGTAGCACTTCCTCAGTCTGTTTGCGCTGAGTAATATCGCGCATGACACAGTGTGTCTGCTTGAAATTACCGCACTCATCGTAGCCGATCTTGCCATCGTGTTCCGCAGTGAAAGTTTGTCCGTCCTTCCGAAGCATATCGAACTGCACACCACGAATTTCGCCTGCTTCCTTGAACTTCGGGAAGCTGTCTCTGAAATGATCCCGATAGCTTACCGCCAAGAAATCGCCGAACCACTTGCCGATGACTTCGTCATGGTTGTAGCCAAGCATGCCAAGCCAGGTAGGATTGACCTCGAGGATGCGCCCGTCTTCATCTAATGACTGATAGCCGAGTGGAGATTGCTCGTAGAAAAGGCGGAATCGATCATCCATTTCCGCAGACACCGCCTTTGACGGTTGGTCGCTTTTCGACCCTTCCAATCCGGCCACCTGAGTTCGCAGCTTTGTCAACTCCGCAATGAGCTGCTTCTTCGTCTTCCGCTCATCCTTCATTACTGGCTCCTCCTGACCGCGCCGTTTCGATCCTGTCAGAATAGCATGATCCAGCTACATTATTTGTTGATCCTGTCAGAGATTCCGAGAGTATCGTAATGTCTGCCCCACATCCGCAAGAACATCGTCTTCGCATAGCACCCAACACCTTCTTACCCCAAGATTGTCTATCCTAAGATGCTGCGTAATCCGATCCTGGAACGTTATGTAACGCAGAATTAATATAGACTCTATCGATTCCAATATCAACAAAAAAGTGCCCCAATCCTTCGGAAAACGGAAATCGTCAGTTGACGAACTTTCGCATTAATTCGGACTCTATCTGAGGTTAGACGAAAAGGAAAATTGGGCCGGCAATCTGTTGGACTGCCGGCCCCCTGCGTACGGTCTGGCACACAAGCTCATTACACAGTTAATAGCATTAAACCCCTCGACAGGATTCGCACCGCCATATTGTGGCGTACACGACCCAACAGTGGATTCTCATGCCACCGCGTATAGCTGCTGCCAGAATTAATTTGCTGTGTTTTTCCATGCCCCATCCTAAGTCCCTCAGTGGCAAACGGCTCTTCGAACCGAGCAACATCTGCTGCTACAGTTTGAAATGTTTTAATACTTTCGTCAAGCTTTTTGTCATGATTTTCCTCGATAGAACTCATTTTCAAGACCTCTGCATAAGTACTTGACTGTGATCGGAAAATAGGCTATTCTGACAGAGGATTTGGCGACTGAAAAACACGAGTCTGTATGCTATGTAGGACACAGATAACCCCCAAACCAGTTTAGCAGTATTAGCGGAAAGGAGTCCGAATGAATTACCGAAAACTGATTCTCGCGGCAATGCTCATTTGCCTGCTCGCGGGACAGTCGGCGCTGTTGGCGGTGGACCAATCTCCTCTGCTGAAAGCCATGAAAGGCGAACTTGATCGCTCTTTCCAGGCATTGCAGTTTGCCGATGAAGTACCACTCTACTACCTCAGCTATCGTACGACCGATACCGAGAGGTTCAGTTGCAGCGCCACCTATGGTGTGATCCTGAACGATACGAAGACCAGGAGTCGCATAATGGTGACTGACTGCCACGTCGGCAATCACGACCTTGATAACACTCACGAAATCCGAGGTGAATTCGACTACAGTATGTATTTCGACTCGGCATCGACTCGTCTTCCTCTTGAGGACGATGAGCTCGCGATCAGGACGATAATCTGGAAGAGCACCGATGAGCTTTACAAGTCCGCGCTGGAGCGCTATACCAAGGTCAAGACTAACCAGCAGGTGCTCGTTGAGAGGGAAGACACTTCCGCTGATTTCTCGCGCGAAGAACCGAATGTCTATATTGGCGAGCCGGCTTCAGCCACCATCGATGCGGAAGCATGGAAGGAACGGCTGAAACAGTGGAGCGCGATCTTCAAGGAATATCCGTTCGTACAAACATCGAGCGCAAATCTGTCATTAACAAATGACAATCGTTTCTTTGTCGATTCGGACGGCGCATTAATCCAGACCGGGGAGTCGTACGCCAGGCTGTCTGTCAGATGTTCCGGTACGTGTGAGGACGGCATGCAGATCAACCGTTACGAATCTTTCGATTCAGATACGCCGGATGGCCTGCCGACGGGCGATGAGGTCGAGAAAGCGATCCACAGGCTTATCGACGAGCTCCTGGAATTGCTGGACGCGCCGCTCGCTGAGCCGTATTCCGGCCCGGCGATCCTGGTTAATCGTGCGTCCGGTGTCTTTTTCCACGAAATCTTTGGCCATCGTCTGGAAGGTCACAGACAGAAATCCGAAATGGAAGGGCAGACTTTCGCAAAGAAGTTGGGGGAGAAGATCCTTCCCGAGTTCCTCGATGTATATGACGATCCTACGATCGGGGAATTCCGAGGGATGTACCTTCGCGGTCAATACAAGTACGACGACGAAGGCGTGAAGTCAAGCCGGGTCAACGTCGTGGAAGATGGAGTACTGAAGAATTTCCTGATGTCCCGCTCACCGATCAGCAACTTTGCTAATTCGAACGGGCACGGCAGGGCCGAAGCGGATGAGAAAGTGGTCGCCCGGCAAGGAAATCTGATTATCGAATCCAGCCAGGAATACCCGTTCGACACATTGGTGGCTATGCTCGTTGCGGAGTGCCACAGGCAGGACAAGCCGTACGGACTGGTATTCTATGATATCTCGGGCGGATTCACTCAGACAGGCAGATACGGCCCGCAGTCGTTCAAGGTGATACCGCTACTGGTGCGCCGTTATTATGCCGACGGTCGGCCTCCCGAGGCAATTCGCGGCGTCGATATCGTTGGCACACCGCTTTCCAGTTTCGAGAAAATAGCCGCAACCGGTGACGACTACGATGTATTCAATGGCACGTGCGGCGCTGAGTCAGGCTGGGTACCAGTTTCAGCGGTATCGCCGAGCGTTCTGGTCAGTCAGTTGGAGGTCGAGAAAAAAGTCAAAGAACAGGACAAGCCGCCGATTCTCGGCCCACCATACAAACCTTCAAGAATTGATAATTCGTTCTGATGGAGGGCGTGATGATGAACAATTTCATATCAACAAAAACGATTTCCGCGTTATTCTTCGCCCTCTCCATTGCTCTCGCTTCCGGTTTGTCGGCAGGCCAGGGTGATGACATGATCTTCAGGGCGATGCAGGATGAGATGCAGCGTAGTATCTCAGACCTTGTCATGGAAGACCTGGAACAACCGTATTTCATTTCGTACACCATCGATGACTTTCAGCAGTTGCAGATCAAGAGTTCGCTGGGGGCACTTACTCATTCCAACCTCGAGCACGGCCGCTATTTCACGGTTGATCTGCGCGTAGGTGATCACACACTGGATAATTCCGGTTTCAAATCCAGCTTCTCCTACAGCGGACCGAACTACGCACGGATTACGGTCGAGAACGATTACGATGCGATTCGCAACAGCATCTACTTGACAACAGATCGACGATACAAAGAAGCTCTGAAGAATCTCTCGAAGAAACGGGCATACCTGCAGGGCAGGATAATCAAGAATCGTCCTGACGATTTTCTCGATCAAGCAGCCAACAAGTACAGTGACGAGCCGGAAGAGTTCGACATCGATCAGAGCTACTTCGAGGAACTGGCCCGTGCTGCGTCTGATGTTTTCAGGGATTACCCGATGATCACGTTCTCGCAGGTGAGAATATCAGCCGCAAAGGAGAATCAGTACTTCATGAACTCAGCAGGTTCGAAGTCGCTTCGTGGAGATCGTGTTTATAGCGTAATGCTTTCGATGAGTGGGAAGAACGAAGAGGGTGAAGATATCAGCGACGACAATCATATTGTTGTCGAGGATCTCTCGGACCTTCCTGATAAGAACGGCTTTGTCAAGTGGGCTGCATACAATGCCGAGAAAATGAAGTCTATGATCGCCGGGGCGGAACTCGAGGAATACGCCGGGCCGGTGATCCTTGTCGGAGATGGCGCCGGTGAGTTTTTCCGCCAGCTATTCGCGAAGAATATATCCAATACCCCACCACCGATCTACGACAACGAGCAGATAGCTGAGATGATGCCTAAGCCCGAGTTCGGCAACAAGGTCAAACGACGCGTGTTGCCGGCGTTTTTCGATGTGTACGACGACCCAACCATCGACCGCATAGGTCACATGAAACTTGTCGGCGATTATGGGGTCGATGATGCAGGCAACGCTCCAAAGAAGGTTCAGCTTGTCGAAAAGGGCAAGCTTGTCAATTTGCTCATCGGAACCGCGCCGACCAAGAAAATAATGGAGCCGAACGGACATGCGCGCGGCTCGGTGGGTGGAGATGTTGTCGCCAGGCCTGGCAATCTGCTCTTCGAATCAAGCGACGAAGTCCCCTATGGTGAGCTTGTCAAGTCGATGCTGGAGTTGTGTGAAGATATCGATCTCGAGTACGGTCTTGTAATCAGGAGGCTTGGAGATCCAAATGCACAAGCAGGTGGTATGCGGTACTTCTTCGGTCCGGGAGGTCCGAGGGTACCGACGCTCACAGCTCCGATCGAAGCATACAAGCTCTATGCCGATGGCAGAGAAGAGCCGGTGCGCAACCTTGAGTTCAGCAATGTCACTGTCAGGATTCTGAGGGACATTCTTCAGACGAGCGATGAACAACATCTCTACAATTATCTCATTGGGAATGATTTCGAGATGCCGGTATCGATAGTCTGCCCCGCGATCTTAGTCGAGGAGATGGAGCTGAAGAAGAGCGAGGAGAAGGTCACAAAACCACCGATCCTGCCCTCCCCGCTCGCCAAGCAATAGACGGCTCTGCCACCAGAGCTATTCAGACAACCAGCAGCCCCGAGAGATCGGGGCTGTTGTCGTTTGTGTGCGGGATAGTGTTGCGAGTGGTTGACAGCGCCGAATTTACCCTTTGGTCATGATTCGATTCCCGCTCCCTGCTTTTCGCTTGACATTCCAGCATCGTTTTCGTCTATTACATGTGAGTGCCGTTGTTGTTCTGCGGCTACCCGGTGAATGAAGCAGAGACATTGACAGACGAAGAGCGGGCGTCTAAGTCATGCCTCAACTGAGAGGCTGGTTTGGATTACTGAGATAGCGAAGGAGGCGAGGAACGAGAATATGAGAAACGCTGTGATAGCCTTGGCCTTGATAGCCGTGGCGGTTTGCACCTGCAGCAAGAGAAGCTCTGACCCGGACGATGGGATAATCACCTACGGCCCACCCATGTATCCACCTATCTGGGAGATGCCGGCCTGGTCTCCGGACGGCATGACGATAGCATGCTTTTGTCTGGGTATCTATGGTATCGACTCAGCGTCCGGACTCTACCAGATTGATTTCGACAAGAGGGGATTCTACCTCATGGATTGGGACGGAATGAATATGCGGAAAGTGTGTAGTTATGAACTAGGAACACCATCCTGGCACCCGAATGGCGACAGCCTCGCCTTTTCGCTGTTTCCGTACGGCGGTGCAATCGCGAAAGCAGACACAACGATGGATAGTCTCATCCAATTGACCGAGGTAGATGGGTACTTCTACCCAGACTGGTCACCGGATGGAAAGAGGATCGTTTTCCATAAGATCTTCGCTCCGTACGCCGGTCTCTGGATAATGGATTCCGATGGAGCGAACAGGAAACATCTGGGTTTAGCCTACTACCCGTCATGGTCTCCAGACGGAACAAGGATCGCATGTGCCGGATTTGGAGGTTTAGCTGTGATGGACAGCTCGGGCATGAATATCGAGGTTCTGGCCCCAAACAACGGGCCGGACAAGATCTGCTGGTCACCGGCTGGCGAAGACATATTCTTCAGCGGTTATGGGTATCTGTTTAAGTATTCGATTGAATCGGATAGCCTCATAGAACTCGACGTCTGTTCAGCCTTTCCATCAGCCAACCCAGACGGTGACCGCATTGTATATCTACACCACTGCATATCCTGGTTTTCGCCTCAGAACGGGCAGTTATTC
>DAOVLC010000097.1 GCA_030631455.1 Candidatus Zixiibacteriota bacterium | reverse complement strand
CCTTAGGCCAAACTCTTGCATGCCTCCATCAAGCTGACACTTTAACCTGTGCCCGGAACGGAGGTAAAGCGCACCGACACCTTTCGGGCCGTACATATTGTGTGCGGATAGAGTAAGCGAATCGACCGGCAAAGCTCCAACATCGATCGGGACATTTCCTCCGGCGATAGCAGCGTCTGAATGAAAGAATATCCCTCTTTCCCCGGCAAGTTTCCCGATGTCGGCAATATTCTGAATGGTCCCGATTTCCGAGCTTGCCGTTTGCACTATTATCATAGCAGTGTCGTCGCGCAGAGCTTTTTTCACCGCCTCCGGATCGACCATGCCATAATTATCACAAGCGACGAAAATGATTTCGTAGCCCGACTCTCTGAGCGCCGGGAACTGATTGAGAATAGAATAGTGCTCGATTGCGGACGCTACTATGTGCCTGCCTTTGTCAGCGTTTGCCTGAAGGTATCCCTTCACTGCCAGATTGTTAGATTCGGTAGCCGACGACGTAAATATGATCTCATCCGACTTGCTCTTGATCAGGGCCGCAACCTGCTCCCGAGCTTTGTCAAGAGCTTCGCCCGCTACAACGCCCTGCTTGTGGATAAACGATGAAGGATTGCCGTACGATTCCGAGAAATACGGCAGCATATGATCGAGCACTCGTTTATCGACGGGCGTGGTGGACTGGTGGTCGAAGTATATCGAACGTTCCGTGTTCATATCGACTGGTCTGTGGGGATAATTCGGGAGATAGTCTATTAGCTACGCTGACTTGACCCCACCTTCAGTGGCTTCTCCCCCCTGCTTAGCTTTATACTCTTTCAGCGCACCGATAAGCGCCTCCTCGGCCATCACCGAACAATGCCGCTTGACAGCCGGAAGCCCATCCAGCGCATCTATCACTCTCTGATTGGTTACACTGAGAGCTTCCTCTACAGTCATACCCTTTATTATCTCGGTGAGCATAGATGAGGTCGCAATGGCTGCTCCACAGCCGAAAGTCTTGAACTTAGCGTCAACAATCTTCCCATTCTCTATCTTGAGAAATAGACGCATCATGTCCCCGCATGCAGGATTACCGACGTCAGCTATGGCGTTCGCATCAGCAATCTCTCCCATATTGCGGGGATTCGTAAAATGATCCATTACCTTATCAGAGTACGGAAAAACCTTAGTCATCTACTCTTTCTCCGATCTTTCGCGTTCAACCAGTCCCAAATAGGATGGGACACCAAAGCATATATAAGAGAAAAATCGGTAGATCAAAGAGAAAACTTGTCCATTTGGTGAGATTTCTCTGTTTGGAGACGAATTTTTGGCAACAAGGCATCATCCACGCGTATTTTTGAGTTCTTTTTCATCTCTGGTTACGTTATATTTATACTTGGTTACGAATTACGTCGGAGAAGAGGTGTCTTATGTTCAAAGATTCTGATTGGAAACTAAAGGTAGGTCTTGCCGAGATGCTCAAAGGCGGTGTCATTATGGATGTCACGACACCGGAGCACGCGAAGATAGCCGAGGATGCAGGCGCTGTCGCTGTCATGGCGCTCGAAAGGGTACCCGCAGACATTCGCAAGGACGGCGGTGTCGCACGGATGGCAAGCGTCGAGATAATCGCCAAAATAAGGGAGACCGTATCCATACCGGTTATGGCGAAATGCAGGATAGGTCATTTTGCCGAGGCCCAGGTTCTGCAGGAACTCGAAGTGGATTACATCGATGAATCGGAAGTTCTCACTCCCGCAGACGAGGAGTTCCATGTGGACAAATGGGAATACAAGGTACCGTTTGTCTGCGGTTGCCGCAACCTGGGTGAGGCGCTCCGACGAATTTCCGAGGGCGCAGCAATGATCCGCACGAAGGGAGAAGCGGGATCCGGCAATATCGTCGAGGCGGTCAGGCACATACGACTCGTAATGTCTCGTATCCGCAGCCTGCAGGGCATGAATCCGGAGGAGATCAGGACTGAAGCCCAAGAGATGAGAGCTCCCATTGAGATTGTCGAGGAGACTGCGAGGCTCGGCAAGCTTCCTGTGCCGAATTTCGCCGCGGGCGGTATCGCAACCCCTGCGGACGCCTCACTGATGATGCAGCTCGGCGCCGAATCCGTGTTTGTTGGAAGCGGGATATTCAAATCGTCTGATCCGCCGAAGCGCGCAAAGGCGATTGTCGAAGCTACGACTCGCTTCGCAGATCCCAGAGCCGTACTCGATGCGACTCGCCCGCTCGGTGAGGCTATGGCCGGTCTTGACATCAAGGATATTCCGGAGGATAAGCTCTTTCAGACCAGGTAATAGAAGGCGTTAGCTTTCGCACGATCATTTTGAAACCGGCGGTGCAGGCTGCCGGTTTCAGACATTCAGGTGCATAGATATGACTGACAGACGAGTAGGGATTCTTGCGTTACAGGGAGATTTCGCATTGCATCAGGCTGCCTTCGAGCGGCTGGGGGTACGAGTGGCACTTGTGAAAGAACCTGAGGCGCTTGAGCGGCTCGACCGACTGGTGATACCCGGAGGTGAGGCAACCACTATGCAACTCTTGATCGATAAGTTCGGCTTTCGACAGCCGCTCATCGACTTCGGCAATCAAAGGCCTGTGTGGGGCACATGCGCAGGACTTATTCTCCTCGCCGGCGAAGTTGTCGACTCACTCATGAATCCGCTCGGTCTCATTGATATCAGAGTCGAGAGAAATGCATACGGCAGTCAAATAAACTCCTTCATTGAAACAGGGACTGTTTCATTTGGAAAACAGGAGCAGCCACTCGAAATGGTGTTCATTCGCGCTCCGAAGATACTTGATTACTCCGATAAAGTCGTTCCTCTTGGGATGCTCGGCAGCAATGTCACTGTCGCTAAGCAGGATAACATCCTCGTATCCACATTCCACCCCGAACTTACCGACCGAACAACGCTCCACGAGTACTTTCTCAAGATGTAAATCGTTCCGGTCTGAATCGCAAAAAAGCCGATGAAACGTGAAGCTCCGAGACCAGACTGACGACAACCTCTAATGGAAGGGGCTAAATAGAGAGGGCAGCACTGGAACAAATGCAACGGGACATGATTCATGTCTTGAACAGCGGGCACATTCCGGAGAATGTGTCCGTTTCCTTTTTGTGTCGGACACATATCCACAACCGTCACACAACTCAATCAGATTCACTCCGAATCTCGTGATCAGAGCACATTATAGATTATATTGCGGATAAGATTCCGAGAGCTTTGGGAGGAAGTTCAGAAGATGACAGATGTGGCTGATGTTGCAATCAGGGGACGAGCGAGGCTATAGCCCCGGCTAAGGGCTTTCATGCAGTCAGAAAGACGGTGGCGCCCGCAAAGACCTCGCATCTGTCCATGAGGGGAATTGTCGATACTCTTGTTGCGATTGTGATGCCGTCTTTTCCCGAAACGGGCAATCCTCCGGCCCATTTGCCATCGTTTCGAGTTACCATGAGCATGTTTGCAATCGACTTGCCGGGATTCTTGTCCTTGACGATTTCTGCTAACGGCATTCCCGTCATTTCCTGCTCTCTGTAGCCGAGAAGCCTGGTCGCCTCGTGGTTCGAGTAACATATCTCTCCGGAAGTATCTATGTTCAAGACGGCTGTCGGGACATTCTCCACGGTTTCCGCGAATTGGCGCAATTTCACTTCCGTGCCGTGTTTCTCTGTAACATCAATTGCAGTACCGAGTATGGCAGGAGAGCCCTTGTACATGCATGGCACAGTCCGGACCCTGACATCCACGGTATGACCTTCTTTGTGAACGAGTTTCACCTCGTAGTCCATCGGTTTGGATTCACCTTGCCGTCGCGCCATCAGTCGTTTCAGGATCGATTCCCGGCAACTCGGCTCGATCAGATCCAGAAGGCTCATGGAGCGTGCTTCCTCCAACGTATATCCGATCAAATCAGCCATGTAAGGATTGCCGTATAGTATGTTGTTCTGCTCAATCATGAAAATACCGGCCAGAGCGTTTTCCACCAGAGTCTTGTACTTCTGCTCCGATTCGACCACGAGCATTCTGATGACGCTCTGGGTGACATCATCGGCCACTTCTTCGTTCAGAAAGTTTGAATTTGGCATGTTTGATCCATTAGTTGATTTTGACCCCGGCTATTTTCTTCTATTATTAAACACCTGTAAATTACATATCGGCTTCTGCTGGAAAACCTTTATGCGAAGGCACTTGCAGAAATCGGAGCAATCGAAGGCTGAAGGATGAAACGAACTTACCATTCGTTTCTTGTGTTCTCTCTGATTTGGACTCCGATATGTCTGAGAAGCGGGATTACTCTATCTCTTTGAACGCGCGAATAATCATATCCGGCGTCTCTGCGGTAAGGAGCGTATTCATAAACTCGGGGTACCGCAAGCACTCGGCCAGCGCCTTGAAAACCTTCAAATACAGACTGTCGTCGTAAGGAGGGGCTGCCATACAAAAGAAAAGTCTGACCGGGAGGTCATCAGGGGCGTCGAATTCATAGCCCTGAGGGTGGCGTCCTATCGCCATAATGAATTCCCTTGCCTGCATGGTCCTGACATGTGGTACTGCTATCCGGCTGCCAATTGCGGTGCTCGCCTTTTTCTCCCGATTGAACAGATCGTTTAGCAATTTCTTCTTGTTTGAAATCTTGCCTGAACGGTCGAGCAGGTCGACTAACTCGGACATAATAGTCTCTTTCATCGCATAGAGTTGTTTGTTGGAATAGCCATTATCGCCCTCAGGCGGGTCGAATTCGCTTCCCAACTCCAACTGAATGAGTTCAGCCTTTACGTACCGCGAGATGTTCAAGCTAATCCTTTCGTAAACAAAACGTTACGTCATTCATAGTATCGCAAGATATGTGGAAAACCTTTATTGTCAAATCGAAAATAGTGAGGCAAGGCAAGTTAATATGGCAACCAGACGGCATGCGACGGGGGGAATTTCAATGTGCTTTCTTCGAACAGCCGCCATAAGCTCATGCCACAAAAGGGACTTCGCGAGGACATCCGGCCAAGTTTTCTCTTGACATAAAACGCAATGATATTATATTACGCGTGCCGTTCGGGGTTCCGCATCGGGGGATAGCGGAAGCCCACTTGCTTAGAAATAAGGATTTTACTTCCTTTCTGTACCCTTCGTCCGAGTTGTTGGTGTCTGAGGCTCGAATTTAATTAATTATGGATAATCTATTATTCAATAAGCAGGCTTTAAACGTCCAAAGGAGGTTTAATGGCAAGAAGTTTTCAACTAGCGTTAACCTAACGCGGTTCGATTCGATGTCTTTTGAAAACAACAACAAAGGAGCGAAAAATGAGACGTAGTCTTTTAGTGGTCCTTGTGCTTCTTCTTACCGGCGGTCTTGCGACGGCGGCTGATTTCATCCGCATCGACGCAGACTCGCTCGTGGGTGGCACACTGGGAGTTCTGCCTTTCTACATAACGCGCGAGTGTCCGGATCCGGAGAGGATCATGGGAACCAGTAATGGTTTTGTCATGACTGCTACGGGGTCTGCGACCTGGTCGTACAACAGTTATGTCGCGGATCCAATTGTTTGGAGTTGGTTAATCTTTACACTCAACCCCAAAATTGATGGCACTTCGCCGGACTCTTTTCTGACCGGTGGAGCTGCCATGCCGCCTTTTCCAGGTATGCCAGTGGTTACAGAACAACTCTATTTCACCCTCAATCTGGACCTTGGACTCGGCGGCGGTGAGCTATGCATAGACAGTTCATTCATACCGCCAGCTGGCACCTGGAAGTTCTCGGGACTGACCTGCGGACTGGGCGGCGCTCCTGATCGCCCGCTGTTTCTTGCAAAGGATAGCAGCGACGCTGACCACCCAATCTGCCTCGTAGTTACAGGTGAAGTGTGCCCTGATCCTCTGATTACCGGCACACCGGGTGGTGACGCCCTGACAGGCAGTCATTGTGCCGGACTCAACTTCCAGTTTGACGCTGATCCGGGCTCAGGCGAGACAATCGCCAGCTGGACCGTCACTTCCGGTCCCGGCACAATCGATGCCGGCGGCAACTACTCGGTTGGCGCGACGGCCACCGGTACTTATCCGGTGGTAGTCGAAGTTGAAAACGGCTGTGGCAATACGGACGATTACGCGTTCGACCTAATCCTTACTAACACTAATCCGGCATACACAAACACAGGCGGTGAGGACACTGAGATCGAAGCCGGTCTCCAATACTCCTATGATTTCAATGCTAACGATG
>DAOVLC010000395.1 GCA_030631455.1 Candidatus Zixiibacteriota bacterium | reverse complement strand
AGCAAAAAATCCAAATGCAAAGGTAGAGTCATATATTGCTATCCCTTACAATCCATATGAGCCGAAACCTTATGAAAGATGGACACTGAAAGGTATGCTAGCTTTGGACAATGAGCTAAAAGTCGCGCAAGAACTGTGGGACTTTCTTGGGAATAACGGTACGTATGAGGAATTGTTAAATTGTTTTGAAAGAGCAGGTATTGAATTGAGACCAGAGATTGATGCTTATTTTACAAAATTCAAATAGAACACATAACCAGGCGCTGCACGTGACCGCTTTTCCGCTACGCTCCATAGCGGCAAGTGAGCTTTGACGACATGATCGAACCTTTAGGATACAGAGCGAAAGAGCACAATGAAGAATTCAAACAGGAAAAAGCACGAATCTTGAATTCCTTCACAAAAGAGTTTCTCGATCTTTTCTGTGATGACGGCATCATCGACTGGCCCAAGCTAGTCAAGTTCAACAGCGGCAACATGGATAAATAACTTTTCACTCAAAGACACTGCTCAGTGAGTTGCTGCCCGGGGCGGGCTTTCAATAGCACCTGTGGCTGAACTCTAATTGCATGCAACGCCGAGGATTGTTCACGAGTCATAACGCGTGCACCTTCTGCTTTTTTGTTTGCGCCGGTCTATTGACGGGAGTGGTCGTCAGCGTCGACTCTCAGCGAGAGCTTTCTATCTCGTTCAGTCTTCTCTTTAGAACTGCGACTGTGGCGCTATCCTCGGTTTGGAGTTGCGGGAAGCGCTCAGCTCGTTCGAGGAGTGTTCTTGCCTTTGCATATCTCTTCAGGATGATGCTTACCGCCGCGTAGTCGTTCAAGAGGTCGACATTATCAGGGTTAGATGCTACCATTGAGGCGATAGACTCATCGACCTGGCGAGGACTATTGTCAATGTGGGAGATGATCCAATCTATGGCCTTGATGTAAGACTGGTTAGGATACCTGGTTCTGAGTCTCGGGAGCGACTCCTTCAATCCGTCGATATCACCAATGTGCAATCTCAGTCTCACTGATCGCACAAGTTGACTCCTGACTGCCTTTGGATTGTCCTCGATTCTGTTGAGCGCCCAGAGCAACTGCTCTTCTTCGCCGCCGAAATAGCAGGCCAGGGCATACATCATGTATGCACCCGGATCATCAGGATCGGCCTCGATTCGCAGCCGGGCTGATCGCTCCGTTTCCTCATAGTCCCTGAATTTATTCTCGACGTAGAAGCCCCACTGCTTGAGAAGATAGCCCTCATAGTACTCTGGAGTGTAATGAACGTCCCGAACAATTGCCCTTTTCATCAGATCCTTCGCCAATACCGGCTTGGTGTTAGAGACGATCCAAGGAACCGAATGTGCGAGGAGTATGGCAGCGGCGGCAGCGACGACGATACAGCGATCCCTCTTTTCTGTCAATGCAGTGCGCACGAATGACGCCGCAAGGAATGTGAGAGGAAGACCGTAGAGCGAGAGCAGATCCCAGTCACGGACAGCGCCGAGAATCGGATCTACAGCCACCAACACAAGTAAGCCACCCAGCGTACAGAGGGAAAGGAAGATGGTCCCCGGGCTTCCCAACTGGTGTTTTTTGCGATTCGCGACCAGGACTCCAAGTACCAGGAGCAACGACAGCGGAGCGACAAGGAGCAGTTCATTTGCGATATCGAATAGGTGACTGAGTGAGAACAGCGAATACGGGTTCGTCGCGATGGCTGTGATCGGAACAAAGATTCGATTACCTTCAAACTCAAAGTAGTACACTGTTGCCAGTGCCAATGCGACGACGATGATAAGACCGCAAGCCCACTTATAGATAGAGTTACCGGTTCGTTTGCCGCGTAGCATCAGCAAATAAAGCATGCCCGGCAGGAAGAACCATGCAGAGAGATGGAAGATACCTGCGGTCACGAAGAACAGCATTGCCAGCCAGAATTGTTTCCGTCCTGATGCGTATCGATAACCGAATAACAGAAAGAGTGCGGCTAAAGCGGCCATGATGGCGTAGCTTTCCACGTATCCGAAGAAAAACTGCATCTGCGCGATTCCGACTATTATGAGTCCGGCTGCTGTGGCAGTGGTTCTATCTGCCTTCAGTCCACGAATAAAGAGATAGGCTGCAGCAAGGAACACGACACCGGACGCAACACCTGTGATCAGGTAGGAAACCTCGGCGCTTCCGACAAGCTGGTACAACAACCTATGTGCAACCAGATCGATATACTCGGTCGGCCAGAAGTCTATTGGCTGCTCCATCATCTGAATCCGCTTGTAGCCGTCACCGAGAAGGAGATTCTCCGAGCGACCCACTGCAAATACAACGATGGCAGCCACGGTGCAGGTTATCAGGATGATAATACTCGAAGTTCGCCCCACGGTGACTCGCGGAACTTTGTCGAGCAGCCATGACACGGACGTTGTGGGAAGCCAGACGAAAAGAAGCGCCAGCACTATGATTCCGACTGCGACCTCGCCGGGGAATATCGACAGATGGTAGATACCCCACAGATCGAGATAGCCTGTGCCTGCAAGCAGCAATAGTAGCAGATAGAGCGACACGGCAATCCGCAGGTATAACTTCACGTGTCAATGCCTCGTCTGACGAGATTCGATTCTTCAACCTACAACTGCCAATAAACCACGTTAGTCTTTGAAGTCAAGGCGGCTTTCGAGGAATATCGTTAAGTTTGTCTTAGCGCAGACAGGAAAGCCAACTCATAAGAGTTGGCTCTTCTGCAATGATTCGCTCGCTGACCGAAAAACCGCAGTCGGGTAACGATT
>DAOVLC010000117.1 GCA_030631455.1 Candidatus Zixiibacteriota bacterium | reverse complement strand
GAAACCGATATAATATGTAACGGTGCGTAAAAGTCGGTTGAAGGGAGGTTGTTGTGAAAGCGTTCTCAGCAACACTGGTCTTTCTTGTGCTTCTGTCCATCGGTTGCTCATCGACAAATCAGCAGGATATAGTTGTGGTGAAGTCTTCCGGGTACGGTTACTCGGCAGACAATCCTGTCTACTGCGGTGGCGGCATGAACGGTGAGAGGGAATACCTCTCGAAACTACGCGGTCCTCAGGGACAGTGGGTGAAATTGACACGGTTATCCGATTGCTGTCACTTTGAAATACCCGGCGAATATCCCAGAAAGACAGGGCACTTGTCACGATGGACAGTGCGATATGCGGGGATAACCCAGCCGGTCATAATCTATCTGAATGCTTTTCAGAAAGAGCCGGTGCATGCCCCGAGTGGCTTTGCCCTCGCGAATTAGTCTTGTCTAACATCCGGCTTTCCGAAGGCACATCCTCTTTGGGTGCGCCATTTTCTTGGCCGTAGGAGTCTTCCAATATCGAAAGTGATTGACTTTTCTGCTAAACGGGCTATCAAGTGTTGCGTGGTCAGCGTATGACAGGTATTGTGAAGAGGTTCGAGAGTGCCGAAATCAGAATTTGACGGTTTCCCGAAGGAGTGCATTCGATTCTACAAAGGGCTGAAGAAGAATAACACGAAGCTCTGGTTCAAGGAGCACAGGGGTGAATTCGATAATTACGTGATGACTCCTGCGAGGATATTCGTGGGGGAGATGGGCGCCCGCTTGAAAAAGCTATCTTCCGAGGTGCACGCCGATCCACGCGTCGATAAATCGATTTTCCGTATTTTCCGCGACACTCGTTTCAGCAAGGACAAGACGCGATACAAGACTCATCTCGGTATCTGGTTCTGGGAAGGCGATGGCCCCAGGATGGAGTGTTCCGGTTTCTATTTCCATCTCGATCCGCCGAAACTGATGCTCGGTGTCGGAATCTACATGTTCCCGAGCCACATGATAGACGAATATCGGAATTCGGTAGTGCATGAGAAGTACGGGAAAGAACTCACCGGAATCATATCGAGAATCTCCAAAATCCCCGGCTGTAACATTGGACGCCGACACTACAAGAGGTTACCGCGAGGATTCGATCCCGACCACAGGAACGCAGAACTCCTGATGATGAATGGTTTCTACGGTGGCATCGAGACAACCATTCCACAGGAACTCTACACGTCGGGAATCACAGACTACTGCTACGACAAATACAAACCATTCCTGCCACTACACAAATGGATCGTCGGAGTCACGAAAAGAGCAAAGAAAACTCGGTAGGTCAGCCCCCGACTCGGCTATTGCGGATTAAGTGCGCGCAGTGGCTATGCCTCTGCGCCTGTATGCTGAGGCAACACAGTTGGGTTTGGCGGAAAACCGCAGGGCACAGCCCCTGCGAGCACATCAAACGGTAGCTTCAGAATAAGACCCGACTCAGGCATTGCGGATTTCTTTTGTCCGTGCGATTACTGCTGCACCGACCGAATCGCCCCAGACATTGACTGTCGTGCGGAATCTGTCGAGGAACCAGTCGACTGCTAGAATAGAAGCTATCCCCTCAATAGGCAGCCCGACCGATTCGAGAACCATGACCATCGTCACAAGTCCCGCCTCAGGTATGCCTGCTGCGCCGATGGCTGCGAGATTTGCTGTGAAGAATATTATTATCTGCTGCCCAACTGTCAGGTCGATCCCATAAAGTTGCGCAATGAATATCGCTGCCACCGCTTCATATAATGCGGTACCATCCATATTGATAGTCGCGCCAAGCGGCAGTACAAAACTCGATGCCTTGTGATTGACCCGATTGTTCTCCTCGACGCATTCCATCGTGACCGGCAGCGTCGCGGATGACGAAGCGGTTGAAAAGGCGGTAGCCAGCGCCTGAACCATGTTAGCGGCATACTTCCTGACAGGTTTCTTGCCAAGTATCTTGAGAATGGCGGGCAGGACAATCACAGCATGGATTGTGAGGCCGATGAGAACTGTGATGAAGTACTTCCCGAGCTTCATGAGTTCGTCCGCAAAGGCTACGCCTCCCGCTTCGGCGAATCTTCCCGCGATCAGACCGAACACTCCGAACGGTGCGACCAACATGATAACATGCACGAATTTCATGATCGCTCCATTGGCGGATTCGAAGAACTCCTTAAGTGGCTTGCCCTTTTCGCCCATCGTCGTGACAATTCCGCCGAAGATGAGTGAGAAGAGAATCAGCGGTAGCACTTTCGTCTCAGACATGGCTTTGATGATATTCGGAGGCACCATGCCGAGGATGACATCGAAGATGCTGTATTCGCCCGCACGTTTGGCGATCTCATTGCCTGCCGCGGCTCCGGACTCCGAGCCGACTCCGGGCTGGATCAGATTGACCAGTATGATTCCAATGGCTACCGATATCGCGGTCGTAGTCAGGTAGAACAGCAGGGTTTTGGCTCCGGTTCGACCGAGACGCCTGACATCGCCCAGCGAAATCACTCCGGTAATCATGCTCGTGACGATCAGCGGAATGACAATCATCCTGAGGGCATTCAGGAAGAGCTTGCCGAGGAATCCGGCCCACATCATGCGCTCGCCCAGCAATGAGCCAAGAAGCCCCCCGAGTATGATCCCGAGGATTATCCCGATTATTATGTATCTGTTGACAGCTGTTGACATATTCTCGATCTACCTATAAGCCGCCTATTAATAGGTCGAAAAGTCCAAAAACACAACAACAATTTAAGACTCATGCTACCCAATTCGGATCGGGCATGAGTAGAGATGTTGTCTCCGATGTCCCCATTTCGAGTGCTCGCAGGGGCTGTGCCCCTGTGCATCCTGAGCCAACGAAGGGCGGTTTCTAGTCGTGTCCGACCGGCTCGTTATGGCACACAAGCGCAGGGGCACAGCCCCTGCGAGCACATGAACAAAGTAAGATTCATCGCTCACTCAGAGGATCTGCCGAACAAGAGTTGTCACTCATGCTGGATCATTGACCGTGCCACCCTTGCGTACATGCCATTCACCTTGCAAAATAACACTTGTATCATGTTGCCTGCGACTTATATTATGAGAGTACCTCCATTTTCTGAACGAGGTGGCATGACTGTGAAATTGACGGCGTTCGTATTGGCGTTCCTGCTCCTTTCAGGTGCGGCTCATGCTATCGACTGGCCATCCGAGCCGCGTGATTCAGCGCAGCCAATCGGCAATTCATGGGGCGAATTCCAGGACTATGGCGGTTGGCCGTATCAACATCCCGGCATAGACATAATGGGGAGTCCATTTCAGGCCATATACGCCGTTGCCCCGGGTTATGTGAAGGCTGTACTGACTACTTCGGCGGAGCTTCACTGGAGAGTAGCCGTCGGCGATTCAATGGGCGCGGATGAATGTGACGGATGGCTGTATGCGCATCTCGAAAGATTCTCTATCACAGTCGACGAAGGCGACTGGGTCAGTGAAGGTGAGCTTCTCGGTTATCTGGTGTCCTGGCCGGTAGCAGATTTTCACCATCTGCATTTCGCCAAGATACGGCACAGCGGGTTGACATGGACACCGGACTGGGCGTTTATCCGGAATCCGCTGGTTGAGCTTTCCAATGTCGATGATTTCGATGCACCGATCTTTCTCGAAACAGCCATCGGCGGAATGCTCGCATTTTGTCAGAATGAGACCGCCACCTATTTCTATGATACCGACTCGCTGTACGGTGATGTCGACATAATCGCACGCGTGTACGACATGATCGGACATCCATCCTGGCGATGCACACCGTATCGCCTCGATTATCTAATCAAGTCTGATACGCTGACTTCCGATACGCTTCTGTCTTTCTTGTTCGAGGGGGATCTGTTTTGGGACGTGAACACACTGGTGATATACAAGGACGACCACGTTCTTGATACGAAAGGCGATTACTCCGATCGCGACTATTACATGATTCTAACGAACTCAGATGGTGACAGCGTGGCAGAGATGTCTGACGCGGATTACTGCTGGCACACAGGGGAAATGCCGAATGATGATTACACGGTGGTAGTGAAGGCATCCGACGTGTACGGCAATGTCACATACGACAGCGTGACCGTCCGTACGGCGAACTGCTTTACATTCGACGGGACGATTACAACATCGGACTCGCACCCCGATTCGTCAGGCGCCGAAGTATCGATTTCAGCGTTCGGCCTGATCGACAGCAGCAACAGTTCAGGAGCTTTCCATATCGATGACGTATCGGCTGGAACATACAGTGTCAACTTCAGCAGATTGGGATATAAGAGTCGTGACACTCTGGTCAGCTTCTTCGCACCTGTGATATTGAACGTCGTGCTCGATCCTGCGTCCTATGTTTTGGGTGATGCTGATGGATCAGGTGAGATCGACATCGATGACGCCGTGTCTCTGATAGCATACATCTTTAGCGGAGGGCCTGCACCGACGCCGTACGTATCGGGCGATGCCGATAGCTCCGGGGATATTGATATCGATGACGTGGTTTACTTGATAAATTACATTTTCGGCGGTGGGCCGCCACCGGCTGGATAGTGGGAGATACTGATGAAAACGACTGCTCTGGTTTTGTGTTTGATTCTCGTTCTAACAACTTACGCCGTTGCGGAAATCCAGCTAAATGAGACCCCGTTCTGGTACAATACAGGCGGAGAAGGCGTGTTATACTCGACCGGGCTACAATTCCACGATGTGGACAGAGACGGCGATCTGGATATGTTCATATCGAACGGGAACGATATTAATCCGTGGCGAAACTACATGTACAGGAATGAGGATGGAGTTTTTCCGACATCCTGGCCCTCCTGGCAGGGTCAGAACTACGAGTATTCCGGACATTGCGCGGTGGGAGATATTAACTACGACGGTTATCCTGAATTCGTAGTCTCCAACTTCCTGGGAAGCTGTCTTTGGGGCTGCACCAACAATCTTGACGCATATTTGAACAATGGCGGTACTCTCATTCACCAGCCGTGGTGGAGGTCAGCCGATTCGACATTTAGCTTTTCCTGCGCGATGGGCGACCTTGACGGCGACGGTGATCTTGACCTCGCGGTGGCCTGTGGAGAGAGCTATCACGACCACAGAGAGCCGCAGCGTGTCTATTTCAATGTCAACGGAGTTCTCGAAAGCCTGCCTTCATGGATGTCGGATGACTCAACTTGTATGCTGGATGTCGCTCTCGGCGATGTAGACAACGATGGCGATCTGGATCTTGCCTTTTGTGGGGACGACAACTATGTCCGGATTTACTTCAACAACGATGGCGTGATCGAGACTCTTCCGAGCTGGCAATCCGCGGATCTCCAGAGTTCCAATACGCTCGCCTTCGGTGATGTGAATGGCGATGGCTGGCTCGATCTTGCTGTCGCCGATAATAACCAGCTCGGCGGCACGGGCAAGTTCAAGTTCTATCGCAATTACGACGGGACTCTCGGTACGACTCCAGCATGGCAATCCGCAACCGGCGGTTACGGCGCGTCCGTGTCATGGTGCGATCTCGATTATGATGGCGATCTCGATCTCGCGACCGGCAGATGGTGGTCTGACATTATGATATACGAGAATACGGGAACCACTCTGACAACGACGCCGGTGTGGAACAGCAACTCGGGGGGAGCGATCGTGGTCGAGG
>DAOVLC010000356.1 GCA_030631455.1 Candidatus Zixiibacteriota bacterium | reverse complement strand
TGAGCCTGCTCTCCATGCATCGTCCTTCCATCCCATTCGAAGATCTGGTCTCCCTGGCCGACTTTGTCAACAGTATAGGTGGCTACAGTAGTGCCGCTGCCGTCAAGTATGTCGATTGTCACTGTCTCCGCGTACGCGCCGAGGTTGTAGTGCATATTTGCCTGCCCGTCCTCTGGGAGGTACACCTGATTCCCCAGTGCTTTGACCTCGCGCCCGAGCAGCGACGTTGCCATCGTGTTATTGATAGTCTGTGAAAGCAGGTAATTCCAGTTGAGGTTCTCCATCAGATTCTCGTTCATATTCTTCATCTGCTCGAGTGATGAGAACTGCGCCATCTGCGCGATGAAATCCTGGTCCTTCATTGGATCCATAGGGTCCTGGTACCGCAGCTGGGTTATGAGCATCTTCAGAAATTCATCCTTCCCCAATTCCTGTGAGGGCGGAGCACCCTGTGGTACACCAGTGTAAGGCTGGAGATCAGCAACATTCTGTATCAACGAATCAGGGTCAAACATCATACTTCCCTTTAAGCTACAAGGTTAAGTGTCCCAAGGAGATTGCCTCCAGACGCGACTCTCATAGCCTCGATAGAAATCGGTGCGGCCATATCGTCATTCAGCGAGAATTCCTCAATACTTTGCTTTACTTGCGGAGCATCCCTTCTCGAATTCCGCTGCCTGTTCGGGTTGTCACCGCTTGCGATATCAACCGAGAAATACTCAACTTTGATTCCGTGCTGCTCGAGGGTATCTCTGAGAACAGGCAGATTAGCTTCGACGGCCTGCCTGGCCGCTGTGCTCTCAACACTCAGGCGGGCTGTCAATTGGTTATCCACCATAATCAGATGCACTTTGACATTGCCAAGCGATTCTGGCTTGAGACTCACTTTGAATGAGCTGACCTCAGTAATCTTTAAGCCCGAGTCAGGCAGATGCACATTGAACCTCACAGGTTCAACGAACACTTTCTGGTTATCGCCCTTCAGACCGATTGCAGCCTGATTGACCGTTTGCGATGATGGATTCTGCTTCGGTAGAAGATCGAATGGTCTCGCTTCATATTCGCTGAGAGGCGCCGACTCCACCTTCCTTCCGGAGTGCTTCTCCATATTGCCTGATTCGCTGACAAGACGCTGCACATCCAGCTTGTTGGGCTGGGCGATTCGTTTCTCAGTCGGTCTTTCAACGTCTCTATGACTATCTGAGAACTGGTTGCGACCCTGATCGCCAGAGCTATATTTCGTCGCATCGGAGTCATTAGTCGTAGACACGCGCTCATCCGATTGCTGAGAGAGAGCATTCTGTTGATGATCCGGGAGGACGACTTCAGGCATGAACTGCTTGAGGAACTTAGCCGGATCGGTAATCAGCACAACCTGTCGAACCGCAATTTCGGGGCGTGAGACGATCTCGTGCAGCTTCTCATGAGGCATACCTTCCTCAATCGCCTGCCGAACAGTCCCAGTGAGTATTGCTTTTTGGTTGGCTGTCAGGTCTAATCGAAGCGGCTGCCGATCTGTCGAAATCGTCACATCAGCGACTCCGACATTCGGTTCCGCCGACAGGATCGACTTCCCCTCATCAGCAACAATCTCAACCGGAATGACAACACTCATGTTCGCGGTTTCGAGCCGCAGAAACATGTTCGGTTCCGTTTCATTCGAGTTGGAAGCTGCCTGCATATCAGTTTCGGGAATAATCTGAAGCGTAGTGCTGATGGACTCGAAGAATTCCCGAATTTCCGGATCGATTATCAGCCCATTTGCCGCTTCGTCAGGACTGATCACCAACTCCAAGGGGATCTCTTCCACAGGTCGGCCATCGGTTAGTTCTTTCATGCAGTCCGGAATATCCAGAGATGGAACCGGGAAGGCCGGGAGGAATACCCGAACAGGTTGATCCGGGGAATCATCGACAGCAGACACGTCAGAACCCATCAAAAGATCATAGGGAGTAGCTCCCGACGACTGATCAGACTCGGTACCCGGCATCAGGCTGGCAAGCAGGTCAAAGAACCCGGTACTGCCAGAGGGAAGCAAGCTATCTGCCGCCCCCGTAATCGGTGGGTTAGCGCTCTTGCCACCGTTGACAAGCTGCATTATGTCTAAAGGCAAGCCATTCATTCCAGCTAATAACCCTCTGCCAGGTTCATCATCTGACTTGTTATCTGGGCTGCTCTCTCCGCAGGCAGTGCGGCGAGCACCTTTGATGCATTTTGCTTCTTCATCTTCATAAGTATCATTCCGACCTGTTGGTCGGTCATGTTTGCGAGGATTGCGGCAATCTCGGCCGCTTTCATCGAGTCAAACAGCTTCGCCATCTGAACCGCGTTAGCATCCTCGATGTTTTTGCGCCGATCGAGAAGATTCATGGTTTCGTACTTGAGCGTCTCCAACTCGTGCCGTTCGAGGTCGATCTTGCGCCACTCACCTTCGATTTCCTGCTTCTGCTTCTCATACCACGCCATCTTCGAGGTAGAGTCTTCCTCAGTCATCTGCCCCAGGCTGTCACCTGTTGCTGAGTTCTCTTCCGCAGCGTAATCCTCATAATATGAAAGATCAAAACCCCTGGTCTCGCTTTTGACTTCAGCCTCGTCGGGAGGTTTACCCGCATCTTCCGCTTGCTCGGAACCCGGGACAACGTTTGAGGACGAGAAAACACCCATGCTGATTGAGAAGACCGCTACGAAGACAATAAACAGGAGAAATCCTATTGCACCTACAAGGAGCGGCAGTCTGGATTTGGCCGGTGCTGCTTCTGGCACCTTTTCCGATTCTGTACTCTCTACTTCATCTAACATTGTATTAGCCTTTCACACATGCTTTCATACTATTACTCCGCGACTGCTTACTGCAAAGGGTGTGCCAATGGGGCATCGCCGAGTCGTTCCGGGTGTAACCTGTTGAAGATTAGACGTATACGGGCTGATGGCCACTCAAAGATCAGTCGGATAACGCGTCTGTATTACGGAAAATCGTTCCGTCGGCAAGG
>DAOVLC010000006.1 GCA_030631455.1 Candidatus Zixiibacteriota bacterium | reverse complement strand
ATTGAGGAGTTCGTCATCCCACGGATGTCCCTCGGCTAGCATTTTGCGGAGTTTAATGAAATCGATTTCCCGTTTGCCCTTGGGACCTTCATTGAACGCTCTGAATCCGGCTTTTGCCTCTGTCATCATATTCAGCCCAAGCCAGTCGCGGTTTGATTGCTGATTCCTGTCCCAATGTTCCAGCTTCTTCTTTCTCACACTATTGAGCGTTTTGTTAATGCAATCCGGCATCAGGTACATAAATTTCGTGCAGAGAGAATCCACGAACTTGTCCAGAGGTGACAGGTCGATTGTCCCGTCTTTCAGAATTTCCTTGCCGGCTTTCAGATCGTCGCCCAACTTCCCCTCGCCATAGACAACTTCACCGGAGTCATCGAGCCATTGATTTGTGATAACCAGCGGATTCCGTGCGAATTTGTCATCCACCTTGAGTACCGGTACTGCCTTGGTAATCAGCCCAAGATTCTGCGCTTTATAGGCGCTCCACATCTCGCATAGTGTGCAGCTCTGCATGGCACGTTCGATGCCGACAAACAGATGCAGAAAATCAGTGCTTCCACCGTCCGGAGCACTCCCGTGCCTTGGACCAGCCTGACCGAAAACAGCCAAATCACTGGCGACCGTGAAGTCGCAGGCCATTCCGATCTCTTGTCCGCCTGCGATCCGCATACCGTTCGCACGGCAGATAACCGGTTTGTCGCACATGAGAATTGACGTAATCATGTCGTTGAAAAGCCGCATATACTGCTTGTATTCCAACGGCCTGCCTGAATAGTACTCGGCGTACTCTTTGGTGTTACCACCGGTGCAGAATGCCTTATCACCTACCGCGGTGAAAACAACGGCCACGACCGAACGATCATTCGACGCCTGGCGAAAGGCGAGAATGACTTCCTTGACCGCAGCGGTTGTGTATGAATTGTACTGCTTCGGATTGTTTATTGAAATCCATGCGTTATTCAATCCATCGACCGGATCGCCATTAAGATCCAGACATGGCCGCAACTCGTAGAGTATCTCCTTGAATTCCACTTCTACAAGATTGTGACTTACGATATTCTCACCCATTCTTTACTCTCCTATTCTGACAGATACTGTCATTCTGCAATTCCCGGTCCCTCAGATTGGTTTACCCACGCAAGTAGGGTGGCTAGAGGTCAGGAATTAGCACTGATCGTTTCAAGAGCTTATGTTCTAACGTTTGTTGAAATATGTCGTTAATCTGCGACAATCCAAACGTTTCCGTGAACGGCTTGAGTTTCAGTTTGCCTTCAGCGGTTAGATTTATGACGTCGGCGTAAAGCTCGGGTTTGCATCCCCAGGTACCGATTAGCTTCGCATCGAATGCCATGAGGTTGCTGAGACGGACTTCCAATTTGTCGAGTGTGAATCCGACAATTGAAAGCGTTCCCGCAATACCCAACAGAGCAAAAGCCAACTCCTGGCCGGCTTTTGTGCCAGTCATCTCATATATCTTCCACCTGAACGGCGACGCCCCCATTTCCTTGCAGGCACCCTTCACCTTCTTCTTTATCTCTTTAATGTCAAGTCCCTTGGTATTCAACCCTGCCGACACGTCGATCTCAGCAAGCTGATCCAGTTTGTCCTGCGCTATGTCAATCGCAAGGACTTTGGCACCAAATATACGTGCCAGTTGGGCCGCATAGATACCGATTCCGCCCACGCCAATAACGATGGCAAAATCGCCCTCCTGCAGATCACTCTTGACAATGACCTGATAGGGTGTAGACACGGCATCGGCAATCACTGAGAGTTCTGCAAGCGAATGAGTCGCCAACGCCGACTCCGGCACTAGTGCAAGGTGTCTGGCAGGCACAACGATGTGGCTGGAAAACCCTCCATTGAAATCGTTGCCCGGCATTTTCTGATTCTGGCAGATATTGCTCTGCCCTTTCTTGCACAACTCACATTCGCCGCATGGCAAAACTGCCGGAATAACGACCGGTTTGCCTTTGAATTCAGAGGGTCCCTCAAGAACTGTGCCGCTGATTTCGTGTCCCAATACAAGGGGCAATTCGTGGCGAGTCGGCACTCCGTAATGCCAGAAACTTAGATCTGTATGGCAAACGCCACATCCGGCGATCTCAATCAGGGCCTCACCCTCGCCGATTTCCGGTACCGGGAAAGTAACCTGTTCAAAGGGCTTATCCCTCTCGGTCATCTGATAAGCTCGTATTTCTTTCATGATTATCTCCTTTGGGACATCATACGGATATTTAGGTGGAGTGTCAACTGCGATTTCGTTTTATGTGACCTTCTGCTTCTATTCGCGATATGATTGCGTTCATTTCGATGACTGTTCCATCATGTGAACCAAGCCGGTTATTGTCTGGTTAACAGGAGATGGCAGGTTGTGCTTGCGCCCGTACTCTGCGATTCTTCCGTTCAGGTAATCAATCTCTGTCAGAAGACCATTATCCAAATCCACAAGCATCGAGGGGCGATGGTATCCGGCGCCTTTCAGGTAATTGATGCTGAACTCGCGGAAATCTTTCTTGAGATTAATCCCTTCAGCTTCGGCGACCTGAAGCGATTCATCGATGATAGCCTTCACGAGCGCCAGGCCATCAGGGGAATCCATGACATCTTTCATAGTTAGCTTGGTAATTGCACAGACTGGCGAAAGGGCGGAATTCAAGATTGCTTTCTCCCACGCATGATCCCGGAAGTCTGCTGAGATTTCTGTTTTCAGATCGACGGAATTAAGCATGCTGACGATCCTGTTTGCCATAGCTTCGCCCTTGTTTGTCAAGGCTGAGACATAGTTGGGCGGATTGAAGAACATAACATTCACGGTATTAGGACTTGACATACCGCCAGCGAAATTCACGGCCATTCGCAGCGTTCTGTCATCACCGAGAACCTTCGCCACTTCCTGTTCATTGTCCAAACCATTCTGGGCGCACATTACGTATGTTTTCTCGGAAGCTATCTCTGAGATGATGGAGGCCACTTTCTTGAGGCTTGGGGTCTTCACAGACACGGCAACAAGATCAAGATCATACTCTTTCAACTCCTGAACCGAGTAACATGCTTTTTCAACACTGACTTTCTTCTGGATGGTGTTCTCTAAACGAATTCCCTCCTTCTTGATCAGATCAATCTTTTCGCGATCAATATCACATGGAACAACGAATGCTCCCGCATCGATGAGATGCGCCGTCAGCGCCGAGCCGATAGGCCCCATACCGATCACTCCTACGCGTAACCGCGCTTCACCGGCTTTTTCTGTCATAATTATCTCCCAAGTTCAGTTGGTCACAAGTATTTTTCTTTTGTCCACCACTGCCACGACAAAAAACGTCAAAAGACTTACTATCCAACAGAAAAATATCGGGTGAGGTAATCCCATTTCCTTGAGAAAGGAGGGGACTTGAGGGAAAACAAGCCAGATTGTTAGGGCTCCCATCGCCATAAGCAAGGTCCACACCGCGTGAGAACGCCTGCATACCTGAGGCCAGAATATAGTCATCAATGTCAGCAGAGTGTATGCGGTGGTCAAGGTCAGGCCGATGAGCAATGTCTTAAGGATGCCCGATACCGAAACAGCAAGAATATACGTGACAACACTCAACGCCAGGACCGAAATTCGAGAGACGACTCTCTCTCCTTTTTCATCGAGGTCAGGAGCCACAAACCTCTTGACCAGGTCTCCCACAACCAAAGTGGCGCTTCCAATCAGGAGAGCGGATGCGGTCGACACGTCGGCCGCCCAGAGTCCTGCGAGAATTATACCTGCTACGAACGGACTCAGACTCAGAACCATGCGAGGAAGAGCTTCGGTGGGAACAATCCCCGGATGAAGAACTGCCGCGGCAACTCCAATCAATGCGCTGACGAAGCCGATGGGCAGGATAATCATGGCGCCCACGATGAAGCCCTTTCTGGCGGATTGATCGTCCCTGGCCGCAAAACTAATCTGGGCGATCGACTGCACCGAAAAAGCCGTTGTGCACATAACAACAAACCACGCGATAATCAAACCCCAACCAATCGCCCCAAGGTCGAAACCGGGATGCTGAGGCGGGAGTTTGGACACGATATCACCGATTCCTCCGACTTTGGACACCGCCATGATAGCTCCCAGGACAACTCCCGCGTATATAAATGTCACATTGACGATATTTGTTATGCCTGCCGCCCAGAAACCCCCGATCAGTGTTATGCTGACGAAGACAATCGCGGTAACCAGCATCCCTGTCTGGAAGCTGAATACTTCGGGAAGCAGAGCTGAAAGGATAGCGCCGCCGGCCACATACTGGAGGGATGTAATTACAATCTGAAGTACCAACTGCCCGATCACTCCGATTACCCGACCGGAAACGTTGTAGTGTCTCTCAAAAAGTTCAGGCAGTGTGCTGATTTTCAATCGACGATAACGGTGAGCTGCGAACAGGCCGACCAGTAGTGCTCCTGCTGCCCAGGCGGCGTTATACCACCCGGCAGAGATTCCGGAACTGTAGGCTCGTTCCGCTACGCCAATAGTGGATGCTCCACCGACTGCAAGACCGGCCAGAAGAGGAGCTATGACCCAGAATGGAAGATTGCGTCCCGCTAACAGATACGCTATCATCCCTCCTCGACTGAGATGTCGAGTAGACCAGGTAATGGCAAAGAGGAGGACGATGTAAGAACAGACAATGCTCAGAGGAATCCAGTTCATCGTCGATTCACTCTCATCCGGTGTTTGCTACCTTCAGGCGGGCATCAACCACGCTTACGCCTTTCCCTTCTTCAAATGCAAAGACAGGATTCAAATCCATTTCGTCGATCTCCGGGAAATCAGAGCAAAGCTGTGATAGACGTATCAAGGTCTCTGCAAGCTTGTCTATATCAGCTGGCTTTTTCCCTCTTGCACCCTGTAGAATAGGGTACCCCTTGATGGAGGAGATCATCCCATTGGCATCCTGCTGTGAAAGCGGCGCCAGCCTGAATTGAACATCCTTGAGAGTCTCCACAAAAACACCGCCCAAACCGAACATGAGCATCGGCCCAAGACCGGCATTTGCTTTGGCTCCCATAATCACTTCCGTGGCCGCGGCAAGATGTTCCTGGAGAATGAAGCCGGGCTTATGTTCTTTGAATTTCGAAGCCATTTCATCAAAGGCAGCAAGCAGTGAAGCCTCATCCTCAAGATTCAGGCAAACACCGCCTGCATCTGACTTATGGACAACTTCTTCAGCATCGACCTTCAGAACCAGCGGATACTTGAGCTTCTGCGATTCTGCCTTGAGATCATCTTTGGTGTCGATCCGTACGGATTTCACGGTTGGAATTCCATAGCACTGAAGCAGCTCAAATACGTCGGCTTGTGGCAAGAACCTGTCCTGTCCACGGTAACGGTTTATGATTTCTGCAGCCTTGTTCTTGTCGGCCTTGTGCTCCAAATACTCTGGAGTTTCTCTCCGAAGAATCTGACCGTATTTGATCAGTGCTGTAAGAGCTTTCGATGCTGATTCGGGGAAATCGTATACGGGAATACCGCTTTCTCTGATGAGGCGGATTACCTTGCCGAACTTCTCCTCGATGGTGAGGACAATGCAAATGATCGGTTTCTCGGCGGTTGCGCCGATTTCAGCAAGTTTGTGAGCGACCGCTTCGCAGTCGACAAAGGGAGGCGTGACGAAATTGAGAATAAGCGAATCGATATTCGGGTCTTTCAGGAGAAGCTCAACAGCCCCGCCATACTCCTTAGCACCGGCAGTCGCAATCACATCGACCGGGTTGGAGACAATAGCTTCGGAGAAGAGCAGTTCCCCCAGCGCCTTTGCGGTATCGGGACTCAACTTCGCCAGTTTCAGGCCGGATGAAATGCATTCATCGACAGCGATAATCGCAGGCCCCCCGGTATTTGTGACAATGACGATATTCTCAGATTTCGGAATCGGCTGTGTTGAAAAAGCGATGGCGGCTTCTATCATTTCCTGTTGCGAGTGAAAGCGCATGACACCGCTTTTCTCGAAGATTGCATCCGACAAAGTATCCTGCTCCAGCAGGGAGCCGGTATGTGAAGCAACAGCCGCAACTCCTTCGGATGTCTTTCCGGTTTTCAAAGCTAATATAGGCTTCTTTTTGGTAACCCTGCTGGCGACTTCAAGAAAACCGGCGGGATCCTTGAGGGTCTCGATATGTAGCATGATGGCTTTGGTCTCTTCGTCCTGACCAAAGTAATCAATGATTTCATTCATACTCACATCGGCTTCATTCCCGAAGCTGGAGTACATTCTTATTCCCATGCCGATACGATGAAGTTCCAGTTTCAATGTCTCGCCCACACCTCCACTCTGCGCAATTATTGAAATGCTACCAGGGGTCATGGGTACAAAAGTGAAGTTTGCATAGACCGACACAGATGGATCAGAATTCTGAATTCCCTGGGAATTGGGCCCGTAGATGCGCATTCCATGCTTGTGAGCAATCTCGACTATCTGCTTTTCGAGTGCGAGCCCCTCTTCGCCTACTTCTTTGAAGCCGGCTGTATGAACAATGGCAAACTTCACACCCTTCTTGCCACAGTCTTCGAGGACAGAGGGAACCAGACTGTTCTTAATGGATATGTTCACAAGATCTATTTCATCCGGCACATCGCCCACAGAGGGATATGTTTTGAAGCTCTTGATGACCTTTGATTTTGGATTGATAGGATATATGGGGCCTTTGAAATCATGGTCAACAAGGTTCTGAATTATGATGTGGCCGATGCTCAAGGGGTTATTTGAGGCGCCGACAATCGCCACTGATCTGGGTTTGAATAAACCGTCAAGCATTCTGACCTCCTCTAATTTCTATTGAGTGCAAAGCCGCACCAAGCGCGCCTGTTAACTGCGGAAGCGGGGGAACGAATATTCCTCTTCCCAGTCTCTCTTCAAACATCTTAACAAGGTATGGATTGTGGGCTACCACCCCTCCACTCATCACTATATTCCCATTCATTGAGTCCATTTCAAGGATTCTCTTGATTACAGAAACAAAAATGCCCTTTATGATGTCTGCTACGTCGATACCTTCTCTTATCTTTGCCAGAATTTCGGTGCCGGTAAACACAGTGCAGTAGCTGCCGATTTGAACACTATTTTCCGCCTTCTCGGCCAGCCCATCGAGTTTCCCCAACTCAATCTTCAGTCGGTTTGCAATCTCTTCAAGAAACGCGCCGGTGCCCGCAGCACATTTCCGATTCATCTTGAAGCTGCTTCTCTTTCCGGCATCATCGATCCTTATGACTTTGCTGTCCTGCCCTCCGATGTCAATCAGGGTGTGGGCGTGGGGGAAATGGTGGAAGCTTCCAGCGGCATGGCAGCTTATCTCAGTTCTTGTGTTATTGGCATACGGGACATTTCGCCTCCCGTATCCAGTCGCCACTACAGTACATTCGTCCGTATCCAGACATCCTGAATCCTCACGAGCTTTCCGAAAGGCCTGGTCGGCGGAAGCTTCAAAATCAGATCCGGAATCGTTTACCGAATGGCCGAGAATCTGTCTTTTTTCATTGATAATGATCGCCTTGGTTGTGGAGGCACCTATATCAATCCCAGCAAAAAAATCCATCAGAACCGTTTACACCTGTCCATGGCTTAAGTACCATCTACTTCGTCTCTAATTGCTCTATAAAGGCCTCAATGTTGGTCTTTGCCTGCTCTTCGGAGTAGCAGCGCAAGTCATTCAAATCGCCATTTAAGGTCAGCGTGGGAATGTTCAGTTTCTTCTCAAGCCTTTCGGGCATGCCATAGCGATTATTGGAGTTGGCTGGGCAAGTCTTGGCATCATGGAACAGAATTCCATCCAGCTTGAACCTGTGAACGATGTCTTCGATGTACTTCTCTTTGAAGTCCTCGTCTCTTACAATGAATATCTCGGTATAAGCCCTGGCCATGCTCATCATCGGGTCGGCGGGATCAAAGGATTCGAAAATCCAGCTGTTGCAGTACGTAGACGCTATTACAGCGGTGTTGAACCTTATGAAGAACTCTGACATGTCTCTCAGCTTTCCCCAGATAGGCATCCCCTCCCAGTAGAGGCGGAATTTCTCGCCTTCAACTGCTCCAACACCGTTCGCGGTTCTTTCATCCAATTCCTTCAGGAGCAGTTCGTAGTATTGAATTGCGGTCTCGGAGCCTCTCAAGACAACAGCGGGGCCCATTTGTATAGTCGCATCGAAGAAGCTCATGGGAGCCGGCGATGCCATATTAGTCTCCAGGACTTTTTTCCACAATTCGCTGCACCGCTTGGATAAAGCCACAGCATCTCGGAGTTTGTCGATGTCAAACTTGTTGCCTGAAATCTTCTCCAGAGGCGGGATTAAGTCCTCCATCTGTTGAACAATGCTCTCAAGGGCTTTGTCAGTAATCCTACCGATATTTCGGTGCGTGGAGATTCCGATTATGGGAATCTGCAGCTCTCTGGAATACCAGGAGAGCCAGTCCTGGACATCGCGGCATTGATTGGTGTTGAATACCAGCACATCGGGTCTGGGTAAGCCCTCGATTCCCTCATAAGCTCGTGTAAGTGGGGTTTCCTTTCTGAGATAAGCTCCGACATCGCTTGTAAGATATGAGCATATATCGGGGGAGTAACCGATAGCATTGGCGGCCGGTATGCAGTTAGTAGCCATCCGCGTGGCTCCCAGCATGGCTCCGTGATTCTCCGGGTAATAGACTCGAAATCCCAGACTCAACAGCAACTCAGCAGGCCCGACGCTCGTGCACCAGGCGACTTTCTGCGAGTCATCTTTGGCAGCAGCGTCCAGTTCATAGAAGTAGTCGGCCATTATTTTTCTCATCTGGCCTGTAGCCTGAATCTTCTTTATAGTAGCTTTCTTTTCCTCGCCCATCGCTAACTCCTATGACATCTCTAAACATCCATGATCTTCGCGCATGCCGCACCGATGACACCCTTCTGGCAAAGGCGGGAACTCATGAATCCGGCAGTGTGTCTTGCCTGCACGTCAAGCGCCTCAGCAAGTGAGGAGTTACATGATTCCCGGATGCAGTCCATAATAGCCTTTCTGGCCGCATCTATCGCAGGGTTGTTGGCATCCGGCAGGCTAACTTCTGTTGGTATCCCACTCAACGTTTCCTCTGTTACTTTCCTCCGCTGAATGGGACCCCGGTCTCCCTCCGCCGCGATCTTCCAGGTGGTCTGTAGTGAATCTTCCATAGATCCCGCGAAGTCAACCAGCCAGCCGACGGCGTCTCCGGCATTAACCGGTTTTCCGGTCAGCAACAGATTCAGGAGTTTGGGCCAGTCTTCGGAGCGAGCTTTCCTGAACGGCCAGTGACATCCTTCCATGCCGGGGACAACAGGCAGTGTTACTTCCGGCATGCCTAAGGCGCAGCCTTCCGTGGCGACAAGATAATGGCAATGCATAAACAACTCCAGGAATCCTCCCAGGCAGCGTTTACCATTTATGAAACCGACCGAAACCTTGAATTCGCTTTCGAATCGTCTCGCCGTTCGCGACCATGTGCGCGAAATCTGCAAACCTTTCTCCGCCTCGCTGAGAGCAGGGAAGAACTCGCTCGTATCGGCGCCGACCATCTGCGATGCAAGATGGAAATCGCCGGTAACGATCACGCGGTCAATTCCGTCGCTCAGAAGCCAATCGATAGCTCGGTTCACTTCGGCGTCGACATCGCTGTTGTAACTTTCCCTGCCGATCGTAATAACGCCAACATTTCCATCGTGTTCCGCGTTGACATAAAGCTGTTGCCATTCCTGTCCTTCGATTTGGCTGAACACGTCGGGATACCAGCCGCATCCAGCTGCGTCGGGATGCAACGTGTGATAGGATTCGACCTTCTTGATCGCGGAGTCCGCTCCCAGTCCTCGTATGTATGCCAGAATCCCCTGGCGGAATTGGGCGCACAACTCACCGATAGCGTTAATGTGGGACAGGTGTGACCTTTTCTCGCGCAGCATAAGGCTGGTCATCTGGATCACGGGACCGAGTATCCAACTCTGAAAGTCAGCGTCATCATCGTCGTCCAGCGACCAATCAACCAATGGTCTGAAGTGGTTCAAAGGATACCAGTTCTGCCCGCTTTCTTTGCGTTCATCAAGCTCGGGAGTCGGAGTGAACAGCGCTCCGTATTTTTCGCTTAGATCATGCAGGCACGACCATGTCAGGAAGTTGGCTCCTTTTGCTCCGATAGCATCATGCGCACGGAATGGGTTTGGCCCGATAAGCTTTCGGACGAACTTGTCAATCTTCCAGAAAGGCATGTTGGAAGCCCGATGATATCTCAACCCTGCAAGCGTCAAACCGCAAAAGAGAACATCAAGAACAAAGGACCAGTGATCGCTGACAGGTGTCGGTACCATCCCCAACGCCCAAAAAAGCTGAGTAGCTGGAGAAGGACTTGGCTCCACAATCTCCCACATTTTGTTTATCTGGTGAGGAAAGGCGGGATGGGCAATGCCTACACCCAACTCAGAGCTTGGGAATCCTGACGTTACCGAACGAATCTCTACTGCGGGGAAAGTCTCTCTGAAAATCCCGTAATGGGCCTTCTTGATATCGAGTATTTCAGGTATCGCTTCGAGGAGAAAGCAAGGGCGAAATCCCTTCAGTTCAGAGGGGAGTTGCCGACCGTCATAGTTCATCCTGATAACATTCGCCATGATCTTGTCTGCTTTTTCCTGCCCAAATGAGGCTCTCAATCCCTGGTATTGATCGCCAATGCCATCTGATGCGCCGGGAAAATCGAGGCCGATTATAGTGACGCCGTATGGCAGCAATCTGGAACCGAGTTGCATGGTCTTTCCAGCGCCGACTATTCCGTTTGCCCCGGAGATAACCATCGCTCCGCGATTACCGGATTCACCAAAAATCTGATCCACCAGGTCCCCAGCCGTTGCAGGCATTTGCCCGCGCTTGAAAATCTCGAGGACGGTACCCAGCCCTAATGTCTCGAGCGTTGGCTGCCTTAGTGATTTCATCTCTGGTTCCCTCCGTCATTCACCTTGAAGATAGCTGCAATTCCGATGTCACCGGCAGCACACCCGAAGATCAGCACATATCCACCGCCGAGGGAAACTGCCTCTTCCAGAGCCTCAATCGTTACTCTTGTCAATGTCGGTCCCTGAGGATGTCCCCAGACCAGCGGGCAGCCGGTTGTATTCATTTTCTTCCAGTCATATTCCAGCAGCTTTGCGAAAATGACGTCATTGACTGCGAATGGATTGTGGTTCTTGACCACCACCATATCGTGCATCGTCAGCCCCGTCCTGCTTAGCAGCTTCTGCACGGCAAGGGCCGGAGCCTCTGGCATGAGACTGGGGAGGGTTCTCACTTCGGCCTTGGCCACGAGTTGAATGTCTATCTCGGGTCGGGGACTGAGTTCACGCGCCTTCTCCTGATTGGTCACGAGCAGGGTGGCCATCCCGTCAGAGGCATGAGTCTGAGTACCGGCTGTCACACAGGTATCGAGCTCGGGCATTGCCCGCAACCCGTCAAGCGTCAATTGACGAATACCGGCATCGGAGTCGATCCGTCCCAAGTGGCGGCCTTGAATATTCAGCAGATCAAGAGGGACAAGGACTCGGTCGAGAATCCCGGAGTCTTTCGCCCTGAAATATTGTTCATAGCGATAAAAAGCTACCTCGTCAACTTCCCTGCGGTCAGTCTTGTGTTTTCGCGCCGCCAGTCCTGCGCATGCGAGCATGGCTCTGCCTGTGGCAGGATCGAATCCGAAATTATCCCATACGTCGCTGAGTGCCACCGTTCTTTCATATGACCGCCGCTCGGGAAAAACACCAACCGGTGAGTCACTTGTCCGGTCGAATGTCAGGACGCCCACAACATCATTCGCACCAGTCTGCACCTCGGCGGCTGCAGAGATAATGGTCTGAAGTCCGGTTGCGCACGCCAGTTCCATGTGATATCCGGGAATCCTGCGACCGAGACAACTTGCCACCAACGGGGCAGTCCAGAATTTCCAGTGCCACGGAACGGTCGATCCGATGATTAAGTAGTCAAGCACACTGGTTGGGATCTTCCGTATGCCCATAATCCTGTTCATCGCCTCACCGGCAAACTGTCCAATATTAACCTCCGCCAAAGCGGTTGTTTGCCAGGCAGGGAAGAAGCTACTGCCCCAGGTGCCGTACGGAATTCTGGCTCTGGCAAACATCGGAGCAACCTCAATCATTACCGTCTCCTTCGATTCTCATCAGTATCCTAACTGAGTGTTCATATCTCTCAAAATCACTATCGCAGATTTCCCGTTTTCTTCTGGTTAACTCGGGCCTATCTTAGTGTGTTATACTAATCAAGATTGCCCGTGTTGGCAAGTGTTTTCGATAAGCGCGATCGATACTATGAGTCAATTCATGTAGCTGAAGCTGAGGGGATTAGTTTCGAGACGATGAATGCCTGTCCACACAATAACATAGATCACTCATCACTATCATCATACAAGTCATCTACTTGGGCAGCGCGTGTTTTTCTGGTAAATATCATCACGGTATCATCATTTTCATCGTCAAAGCAGACCGTGCAGTCACTCTGGATGACCTCCT
>DAOVLC010000294.1 GCA_030631455.1 Candidatus Zixiibacteriota bacterium | reverse complement strand
GCTGCCGGCGAACACCATTATGTCATCAGTTTCCATCCCCTGCTCCTTTCCGAATACTAACATGAGACCAAGCTAACTGTCCCCCTCCACAATCTGAAATACACCTCGGTATTTCGATACCTTTCTGACATTTCTGAAGCCTGTCTCGCCCACTTCATTCGCAAGTCCATACTTCAACATATCCCTCCGGGTAGGTGTCTCAAAGTTGAAAGGTAGCCAATAGAAGAACCACAACCCAACAAAAAGACGAACAATGAAACTCTCCGGGTTATCCAGTTCGAGTATTACGACTTTTCCGTCGGGTCTCAGAATTCTTCTCGCCTCATGCAACACTTTCAATCGATCTGCTCTTCGCATCTCATGAAGTGCATGGGTGATGAACACCTTGTCGAAATACCCATCCTCAAAACCGGTAAAAGTGACGTCCCCCACAACGAATTCAACATTGTCGAGATAAGTCCTTTTTCTCGCGGCTCGAATCTGGCCGGACGATAGATCCATCCCGATAATCCTGCAGCACGACCCGGCTCTTCGGGCAATCGCACAAGTAGCACCGCCGGTACCGCAGCACATGTCAAGGATTTCCTCATTGTCCGAGAAATCAACAGACTCTATCAACTCCGCTCTACACTTTACCTCACCACCGAATGGCATGAAGCAGTACTTCATGAGAAGATTGTAGTAGCGACTCTGGACATTGTCGTAGAACCACTTGTATGACTTTTTGCTCAGTGCCATCTTTCTTGGGAAAAATACCACATTCTTGTTACACGGCCCAATCGAGAATGCATATCATCGTAAATGAACTCTACAGACATACAAACCTTTGGGTGCAGTTGTCGCTCGATCCAGTCGAATATACTGTGAGTCCCCGCATCCTGCATAGCCAGACCAACCTCGACGTCGTGCGACTTATCTCCGGCTCACTTTCCGATATATCTTGTCATGTTCCGTTACCGATGTCATAACACGAACTGCAAGCATACCTTCACTTGCTGAATCTCCGCAGTTGCGAGTCTCTGACATTGTCCCACTCTTCTCTCAGGATACCCATCTTGATTCTATCGTAGAACTTCCCGCCGACTTCGCATCCGTTTCTGATTCGACACTCTTCAGCAAATCCCAACTTCAGCCCAACTGCTATCATTCTCTGATTACCAACCCAGGTTGAGAAACCGATGCGGGTTAGACCCCTCTCTCTGAAGAGGTAGTCAACCCACAAGAATAGCGCCTCAGTTCCGAGCCCTTTCTCCCAGTATGCCTCTTCAACGATATCAATTCCGATCTCCGTCATGTGAGGGTCATTGTCTTTCTGGTAAACGACCAGCCATCCAAGATGAACTCCTTCTCTCGTCTCGATCTCCAGGCGCTTGTAAGGCGGGGTTTGCGCCAAATCGACAGTCCTCTTCCTCGTAGCTTGTCCTTTGTCACCACTGTGGTACCAAGGGCCATCATATTGCCAGGCCTTCAGGTTTGGATCACTCCATCTGGCGTAATCATCCAGATCCGCAGGAACAGCTGTGCGTAGGATTACGCTCGTCCCTTCAATCCGGAATCGACACTCCATGGGCAGAACTCTCCCTATAGATGACTGTCTAATAATGTCTCAGCACACGAGAACTACCGCAAACGGTATCCGAGCTGACAGTCTCGAGCATACCACACTCTGCGGTCTATCTTCTCGCGCAGTTTGTGACCTCAGGCCAATATAACAACCGTGATGTTGTTGACAAGGTCAAATCCGTCCGATAACCGGTTTTCAATTCCTCGGATGTCAGCCATAGGCGGACAATTGCCATCCGCGAGAGATGGAACCACGTCACAATGGCCTCGCGATCCATTCAGCATCGATACAGCCGTTACAGGCAGTCGTAAGTGGTGCTCAGTTCATTCGGGCATTGGCAGCCGAATCCATATCGGCATATGATCGCTTACATCAAAATCCACTCTTTTGTCGATGTACTTCTTGTTGGTTTTGGAAAGACTCTTGTACTTCTTCTTGTACAGAGCATGCGCGATCAAATCCACGAAATTAAAAACGCCGTAGTTATAGCCATCGGGCTTGCTCTTGCCAGCCTTGGCATTCTGCTTATAGTCAGGCAACCGTTTGTCTCGAAAGATCAAAGCAATCTGGTCGTAAGTCTGTTTCTGGCGAACATTCGTCCTGATATGTTCATTGAGTGTTGGATGCTTGTCGAGAAACGGGAAATTCATTTCGGCATTGCCCTTTTTGCCCAGCTTCTTTTTGTTCAAAGATTTCAGGAAGTTATCGATTATAGGTCTCGCCGTCTTGGGATTCTCAAAATCCAGGTTGCAGTCGCCCATTAAGAGCATGTTTTCGTAGTACATCCTGTCACGATTCCTGGCTCGTTCGACCATCCAAGCCACAATTGCTTTGAACTCATCGAATCGCTCGTCTTCGTCATCCCCATAAAGCAAATGGCAGTTCACAGCCAGGAATTCATATGGCTTTGTTGTCATCTCGTTTCCGATTTCGAAAGACACACAATGGGGCTGACGAATGAAAGTGAGGAAATGGGGATTCGGAACCGCTGGCTTCTTGGGCCTCTTCCCGGAGGCCTTCTTCTTCTTATAGGCGGTCAGGGCAGCCGCGTGCTTCTTGAAGGCTGCGGAGAAGTCCTTGCGTTTTTCGAAAAGGACATTCGACACTTTTGTTCTATCGTAGGTGATGTCTGATGCAACCTCCGTTCGCTGGACGACAGTCCAATTGAAGAGAAATGCCAACCTCTCGTTCCCGCGCTCGCCGGGGTAAGCACCGGTGACATCCGAGACGACCAGGCCGTATGATGAACCTAATGCTTTCTTGAAATGCCTGATGCCCTCCAGGTTATCTTGAGTTTCTTGAATGGCCAGCAGATCAAAGCGATCTCCGATCATCGAGAGAAGCTCCCAGGAGCCGGCGCTTTTGTTTCCCTTCTTTCCCAGCTTCCGGATGTTGAACGATCCGAGCACGACAGACTTTCTGCTCCGTTTGGGCAAGCCGAAATCCTCGGCATTTGTTTTTGCTAAGTCCAGTATCTTCTTCCATTCGGACTTAGTGAATGCTTTAGCCACAGCAGTACCTCCCTTCTGATGCGGTCAGATCCACATCACTTGATATTAAAACGAACCCACGTGCCTTTTAGAATTCCATAATTGCGAAGCTCCATGCGAAGCCCCATGTCTCAAAGCTATTGACTAACGATTTAACCTAAGCCCCGGCTGCCTGACAGCCTCATCGTCTGAAGGCTGTCTCATGTGCAACATTACACGCCCAGCAGCACCCCGTGGCTCAACCGACGCGCTCACATCCCGTATTTATCGATGATTTCCTGTTTCGTCTTCCCGAGTATATCGTACCTCTTACCGACCTTGATGAATGCATCCAGAGCCTTATCCAGATGATGGATCTCGTGACCTGCCGATATCTGCGTTCTGATTCTGGCCTGCCCATTCGGAACAACCGGGAAGAAAAAGCCTATCGCATATATTCCTTCATCGTACAGGTCTCTTGAGAAATTCTGAGAAAGCTCAGCGTTGAAAAG
>DAOVLC010000321.1 GCA_030631455.1 Candidatus Zixiibacteriota bacterium | reverse complement strand
GCCCTTCGCGATAACGAGAAGATCATGGTCTATGGCGACTATGGCGACGACGGAATAACCGCGTCTTCTCTTATGTTCCTGGTACTGAACAAACTCGGCGCACAGGTCAGCTACTACCTGCCGAATCGACTCGTGGAGGGATACGGTCTCTCCAAGGATGGTATAGCAGAGGCAGTGAAGAAAGGTGCAACTTTGATCGTATCGGTCGACACCGGAGTAACAGCGGTCGAAGAGGTTGAGCACGCCCGTGGGCTGGGGATTGATGTCGTAGTCACCGATCATCACGAGCCGGGCGAGGCCATCCCCAATGCGGCAGCAATTGTCAACCCCAAGGTCATCCAAGATAGCGAGAAGGGCCATGAACTCGCCGGAGTAGGAGTTGCATTCAAGGTGGCACAAGCACTTTACCGCAGGCTCAATCAGGATGAGTCAGAGCTGGAAGAGCATCTTGATCTCGTGGCGCTCGGGACATCAGCAGACATCGTGCCGCTCATCCATGAGAACCGGATTCTCACCAAGTACGGGATCAGACAGATAGTCCGAACAACCAAACCCGGCCTGAAGAAGCTTATCTTTGTTTCGGGACTCATGGGCAAGGAGATATCGACCGGTCAGGTAGTCTTCATTCTTGCGCCGAGGATAAACGCGATTGGTCGGCTTGGCGATGCGGTGAAGGCGATCAAGCTCCTGACAACCCGCGACGAGTCAGTCGCATCCGAGATAGCGAGGTTTCTTGATGAGGAGAATCGACGCAGAAAGACTATCGATGAAAAGACACTCAAGGAAGCTCTCGCGCTTTTGGAAACTTCAGTAGACATCGAGAATGACAGGGCAATCGTGCTTGAGTCGTCGGGGTGGCATCAGGGTGTGATCGGAATCGTGGCATCCCGCCTTGTGGAGAGGTACCATCTGCCTACGGTTCTGATTTCTGTCGAAGGCGACGTCGGCAAGGGCTCCGCAAGATCGATTCCCGGCTTTCACATTTATGAGGCGCTCAGAAGTTGTGGCGATGTGCTACTGAGATTCGGCGGTCACAAGTATGCCGCAGGCCTTTCTATCGAAGCAAAGAACATACCTGAGTTCCGACAACGCTTCAAGGAAGTTGCATCCGAGAAACTTACGCTTGATGATCTTACGCCAAAGCTCCATATTGATGCGGAGCTTGACATTGATGACATAGATATGGATTTTGTCCAGACAATTGAGATGTTCTCACCTTTCGGGCCTCAGAATATGCGTCCCGTATTTCTGACAAGGAATCTAAGCATTGTAGGCCAGCCGTATATTGTGGGTCGAAATCACCTGAAAATGCGCATCAAGAAGGGCGAGAACGTTCTGGACGTTATCGGGTTCGGCTTCGGTGAGCATGCCAACGCCCTCTCGATGCGAGGGGTTGATGTTGACATGGCATATGTTGTGGAAGCGAATACGTACTTCGAGCAACCGCGTATTCAACTGCGGGTAAAAGACTTGCGCTACTGACGATGACTGTCTTAGATCGGTTTCTTAAGGGCGACCGCAGATCCCTCGCCAAAGTAATCACCCACATCGAGAACAGACGCGACCTATATAGAGAAGTACTCGCAAGACTCTACACGAGAACAGGGAAATCATATAAGATCGGTTTTACCGGGCCACCCGGCGGCGGGAAATCATCCGTTGTTGACTTGATTGCAGATCATTTTCTGAAGCACGACAAGAAGATCGGCATCATCGCAGTCGATCCGTCATCCCCGTTCAGTGGCGGCGCTCTGCTCGGCGACAGAATCAGGATGGCGAAGCTCTCCAATCAGGAGAACGTGTTCATAAGGAGCATGGCGACGCGTGGATCGGGCGGTGGTCTCGCCTCTGCTTCAAAAGATGTCTGCGTCGTTCTCGACGCCTTCGGGTTCGATTTGGTCCTCGTGGAGACTGTCGGCGTTGGGCAGGTAGAACTCGATATAATGGACGCAGTCGATACGGTTGTTGTGGTGTTGGTGCCGGAGTCGGGAGACACGATCCAGGCGATGAAAGCGGGTCTGATGGAGATCGCGGACATTTTCTGTTTGAACAAGTCCGACCGTGAGGGCGCGGATCGAATGGCTGCAGAGTTGAACATGATGCTCGACGTGAAACGTCACGGCAGCGACTGGGAGTACCCCGTTATCCAGACGTCCGCACTCAAAGGTTTCGGAATCGACGAACTCCAGGAGCAGATTCACGCTCATCACAAGTATCTTAAAGACACCAGCAGATTCGAGAAACGCAGGCGAAGGCAGGTCAGGGTCGAAGTATATCAACATCTGCAGGACCGCCTTCTCGAAGAAGTCAACACCAGACTCGGCGGTGAATTGACGTTGGATGAGATAGTCGATGAGATAGCCGCAGGCGAATCCGACCCCTTCACGAAAGCCACAGAAATCTTCGACAAGTACTTCAGGTAGAGCGGAATCCGCCCTTCGATAACTCAGGATTCCCCTTCGCAAGCTCAGGACAGGGAGTAAAGCGAAGCGAGTCTGCCTACCGGCTGACCGCAGATCACGGGCTGTTGATTCCCGGAAACGAAGAAAACTGTAATATTCTTGCACAGTTTGCCGATAAATCCTTCAAGTCCCGGGGCACGGGGTAGACCCAGGACGTATGTGGAGAGAGCTCAAGTGCTCTGCCGCAATGACCGCCTGCCACGCTGATACGAAGCAGATATGTGGCAGCCGGCGCTGCAATTGGCACACAACCACGGGGGCTTGATGGATCGAGGAGGGGCGTTATGATAAGTCTCAAAGAGATGAGCACAGCTGCGAAAGCTTTAGGTGTTCTCAGCTTCATCCTGCTCGCACTATTGATTATCACGGTATTTCCCGAGAAACGAGAAGGCAAACACACCTCCGTAGAATCGGTGCGAGACCCATCCAGTCACCAGATTTACTCCGGATATGATTTTTCTGCTGATGACAGTATCGTGAATGTTGGGTATCAACCACTCTATGTGCCCACAAGCTGGATTTTCGAGGTTGTTAAGCGAGACACAATTCTAAAGGATGCACTATCGGCACTAGGGCTGGACATACGTTTCTATCCCTTCCTCAAGGGAGACGACGTCAACTTCTTCATGCGTAGAGGTGACCTGGACGTTGGGATCGGCAGTGACATGCCCGCCCTCACCAACGCTGCAACCGGTGATGTTATAATTCCGGCCATGATCCAGCAGGGATTCACTTCTATCGTGGCAAACAGGTCAATGCTGGTAAGAGATCTTCGTGGCAAGAAAATCGGATATGCCTACGGTTCCAGCGCCCACTTCACAGTTCTGGATGCGCTGGCATCAGAAGGGTTAACAGAGGAGGATGTG
>DAOVLC010000149.1 GCA_030631455.1 Candidatus Zixiibacteriota bacterium | reverse complement strand
GGAAATACCGGTGGCGAGCGCCGTAGCGTCGATGACACCGCCGGATGCATGGCCGGTGGCTGCAAACGCGCGAATCATTCCTATCGTCGTCCCGAGCAGGCCGACCATCGTGGCGACTGAAGCGATTGTCGAAAGCGCAATCAGGTTTCGCTCGAGCAGCGGCACCTCCAAGGCATTCGCCTCCTCGATTGCCCTCTGAGTCTCTTCAAGCTTCTTCTCCGAGTCGACAGGCGTGTCTTTCACCTGGCCATACCTGTCGATACCGGCCCGAAGGACATTAGCGCACGATCCTCGCTGCTTGTCACAGGTGGCAAGAGCACCCTCATAATCTCCCGCCTGTACCAATGTTACAACCTTCTTGAAGAACGACTGAACGGAGGCTTTACCTTTTGCCTTTCGGAGCGAAATCAATCTCTCGGCGATGAACATGGCGAGCATCACCGACAGTGCGATCAGAATCCCCACCAGCGGCCCACCCTGCCGCAGATACACAGGGAGTTGACTCCAGATAATGAAACCGGTTGCTAAAGACACGATCATTACAATTGTTACGAATACTGACTGTTTCACCTGCTATATCCTCCGGCAAGAAAAATGTGTGTTTTGTTCAAATTCACAGGGGTTTAGGACCTTTCTATAGATCATTCGATTTGACGGCGTTGACTACCAAACTGCCAATCGTGAGCCACAATGCCGGCTGAGCGAACGACCAAAAAGTAACGATGTCGAATTTCGATCCCAGTCCGGGAATGGCATAGATGTTCGAGAGATCCTCGCCAAATGGAATCTTGACTCCAACGACAAGAAAGACGAACATTGCTACCCAGATGCTAAGCGGCAAATATTGCCATCCCAGTACATGCCTGAGGCGAGACAGGCGGCTCTCTCTGTTACCGAAAGGTATGTAGAGCATCACCAGAGTCAGGATACCGAAAACGACACCTAATATTGCCAGCGCAGAGAATACGTACACTAGAATAGGCAGCATGCCGGCGAACTGGCTGAGAAGCCCCATCAGGCCCGCAAGGGAAGAAAAAAGCGTGATTCCGGGCATCGTCAACTTGCCGTAAATGGAACTGACGGAGAACCACGGAAGGATACCTCCCACGATGAGTCCGATAGACGTCATCGTCAGTATAACCCTGTCAACCACAGTGAGAAGTTCACCCTGTACGGTGGTTCCGCTACGTAGTGACGACGAGTGGCTCTTGGCGTACTCCGCGACCTGTTTTTCATAATCTTTTTTCTCCTCCTCAGACCGGAAGAACTCTTCGACCTTGGAACCGTAGACATCAAAACCGATGTACTTGTACCTGATATCCGAGCCTTCGGAGGATGTGTCTTTTGTTTTTTCTTCTGCCATAGATGATTCCTGAAGTTTAGCTTATATCTCCTCCAGCGCCTCGTCCACACTCTTCTTCAATTCAAGTAGAGCATTGGAGCTTGGGCTGCATCTCAAGCCCTTCTTGATCCACGTATCAGAGCTCTTGTATTTCTTGTCAATTGCATAGGCCTGCGCAATCCAGGTCACAAGGTCCGGATCATGGCACTCGTCATTTCCAAGCGCTTTCATTTGTTCAAATGCTTTCACCAGGTGTGAAACCGCGTTCTTGCCATCCGCCGGTTTCGAGATAAGATACGTGAAACCGATCCACTTCTCAGCTTCGTAAGTTGTCGTATCGCATTCACCCCAGTAACTGTAATATTCGCGGCTTTCCGCGTATTTCTTCTGCTGAGAGAGGCTCGACGCTATCATCTTCTTAACAGTGCAATTCTCTGGGTCGAACTCGACAACTTTCTTGAGATACTCTGCCGTCCTCTCCCAGTCCTTCATTCTCATCAGAGCATACCCCGCGTTGAGCCAGGAACGGAAGTTAGTCGAATCGATTGTGATTTTCATCTCGAAAACTTCGAGCGCTTTCGTGTATTGAGTGGAGTCGTACTTGCCAAGGTAATAATAGTTGAAGCCGATGTCATTCAGCCAGGAAACATCCGACGAATCTAACTGCCACGCCATATTGAAGTCATCGACGGCTTTCGCAAGCGAAAGCGAGTCTTTCAGACCTGCATAAGCGCGCGCCCGTTCAAGGAATAGCTCTGCTTCATCCTGAGTCCATTCGTGGCCGGGATCATCGGCCAGCACATTGTTCTCATATATGGAGAGAGTTTCGACAGCCTTCTGGTACTGCTTGGATTTGGAATATGACAAACCCAGTTCGATGTAGAGATCAGGCTTGTCATAATCCTCCTCTACAGCGTGTTTGTAGTGCACCGCTGCGCTGTCCGGATACTTCAGCGCGCGAAAGGCCTTCGCCAGATAGTAGCTGGCCTCGCCGATCTTATAGTCGAAGTCGATCTGCCTGCGGAAAGTCCAGATAGCATCAAAGTACATATCCAGGGCAGCCTCCTGGTCACCAGATGACAGCGCGGCCAGGATGAGTATTTTCCCCCTGAGGCGATAGGCTTCTACATACGATGAGTCAAGGCGAATGGCGTTGCCCAGTCCCACGAGCGCCTCATTGTACTTCTTTTGCGATACGTAAGATTTGCCTAAACGGAAGTGAACCTCCGGATTGAGCGAGTCACACTCCGCGAGCACTGTGCTGTATGATGTAATCGCCGAAGCGTAGGCGCCTTTCTCATAGTTCGCATCGCCGAGATGCATCGGATAATCGCAGTTGGTCGGATCGTGATATTGAGCTGTCCGAAATTGCTTATTGGCTTCCTTGTAATCGCCTTTTGCGAGGTAGTAGAGACCAAGACCATCCTCGAAGAGAGCCTTCTCTTCATCTTTCCTGGCCTTCTGGAGCCCTCGCTCGAAGTATTCCTTTGCTTCTTCGAGCCGCGTAGAATCCTTCCCTATGATTTTTCCGAGTCTATAGAGAGTCTGGAGATCACTTCCCTTTCGGTCGAGTGCCTTTGTGTAGTATTCCTCAGCTCTCTCAAAATCGAGCTTCTTTTCGTAACAGGTGGCGATGAAGTACGGAAACTCGACAGCCCTCTTCCGCTTCTCCATCTGTTCCTTGGCCTTTTCGATGGCCTGATCGAACTTACCCTGATCGTACAGTTCCTGGATTTCAGGCGGTATGTCGCTGGCGTTCGTGAAAGTCACCAACAGCACAGACATCATAAGAGCAATTACTGCAAGCTTTACAAATGTCATTAAGAATCCTTTGTCAAACACTAACCCATGGTGCCATGCAATAGACGGCAAAACATAGATTTCATTAAATATAAAATCTCGTCTCGCAAGTCAAGCCTTTTTGCGTGGGCATTGTTTAATCATCTTCAGACTTTCCTTTGTATCTTATCATAGACCGTGGTCTGGATCTAAAAGACATCAACCACAATCTAACAACAGCATAGAGTCCGACAATGATCCCGATGCCAAGCCTCCATTTCCACTCGAAATCTCCCAGAATCCCGCTAACCACTGCAATTCCAAACAGAAGAATCAGCGAGATTGTGAGATATGAGACTATTCTGTTCAAACCTATCATTGACGTCCTCCTGTTAGATGATACAAACATTGGGCCGTAATATTCCCTGCACCCTGCAAAACCATCAGAGTCTGAGAACATCTAATCAGTCCCAAGTCACTTCTCACAGTCTTTCTTCAGGTTACAACCAATAACGTGCCGAAAGCCTTGCCCCGACACAAGTTTTAAGTCGTTGTATCCCAGCATATTGTAGCCTGACCCTTGATGGCCTGTCCATCGTCTGCGCTCATTTGTCGCAGACTCTGCGATTGCCGGATATCAGAAAAACAGCACATTCTGTAAAACACTATCATCTAACAGGTTCCATCACACGGATTCTGCGCTCGACAGATCACGCACTTTACGTTAATCGGTCGAATTCGAGTGCTTTGTCGACCTCTTCCCAGCATGTTGCGATCTCAACCTCTGATGGCACTGAATTGAGAAACGACTGTCCGAAATTCGACCTGACAAGTCGGTTATCGGTTACGATAATCACACCCTGATCCGAAGCTGTTCTAATCAGCCGACCGAATCCCTGCTTGAACCTCAGGACGGCAGCCGGCAGGGAGTAGCATGCAAATGAGTTATTCCCTCTTTTCTCAACTAACTCCATACGCGCCGTGTCAATCGGATCACCCGGCACCGAAAACGGAAGCCTTGTGATCACAAGTAATTCGAGCTGATCACCGGGCAGGTCTATTCCGTGCCAGAAGCTCTCGGTGCCGAAGAGAATCGCCGGCTTGAGCTGTTTGAAGTCATGGAGCATCTTGTCGGCTGAATCCGATCCCTCCTGCGCGAGAAGCTTCGGGAATTGCCCTCCTAAATCGGTTACTGACTGCTTGATAGATTGATACGATGTGAAAAGAACGAGCGTACTCCTGTCTACTCTTCGGAACAGGCTGCGGAGAAATCCCGACAGTTTCTTCGGATAATAATCCGTTCTGGGAGACGGTAAATATGCCGTACAAACAAACCTCACCTGCGACCTAAAATCGAAAGAACTTCCGAAGATACTCTTCATCTTGCTATCCTTCGGAAGTCTGTCAAGCCCGAGTCTTTCTTCAATGAATGTGAAATCGCGCTCCACAGTCATCGTCGCAGAGGTGAACAGAACCCTCCGATGCTTCTCATATACGGTTTCCTTCAACATCTCACCGATTTCGACGGGAGCTACTTTAATCGAGCACCAGCCCGAAGAGCTTACTTCGAGCCACCGGACCCATCTCTCGTCGGCTACTTCGCGGATATTCTCGATATGTGCCGCGTATTCTCTCATAGACCCGATCACGGACTGGATCGATTCCGCCTCCATTACTTCCTCTGCCTCGAGTATGGACGGGTCAAGTTGTTCCACCATCCACTCCAGTTTCTTCTCGAGACTCAGTAGCTTCGAGTGAAGGTCGGAGAGAAGAGGAATAACGAGATCAGTGAAGCGATGCCCTGAACCGAATCGTTCACGTCTCGAATAGCGTGACGGGATCATGTTGTGTTTCTCTACGAAACGGCCGACTTCTGTGAAAAGCACGTTCACGGATCGTTGACATTCGGTCACTAAACGACTGCAGGCAGTGTTGATTTCGACCGCTGTGTTCTTTGCCGACTCATCCTCCGCATTTCGAGCAATTATACCTGCAACGCTCGAAAGCCTGTCTGGCATAACAGG
>DAOVLC010000251.1 GCA_030631455.1 Candidatus Zixiibacteriota bacterium | reverse complement strand
TGGCAATGGCATGAAATACGAAACAACTGAATACCCGTTGCCTCGCCGCCTGGTTGCCGGCCTTGCCGTCAGAGCTTACGACGGGAAACTCCAATTCGCATCCGATCTCGAAATGCTGGATGATCGAGGTCTGACAATCCATCAGGGTGTGGAGTACTGCTACGAACGTACTATCTTCCTGCGAACCGGCTACAGCCACGACTTCAGTAACATCGTGGAGAACGGTTCGTCCGGCATGACCATGGGCATCGGCGTCAAACACTCCATCGGGGCTATCGACTATTCATACTGGCCGGACGACAGGTTGGGAAACATCCACAAAATCAGCTTCAGATTAGCTTTCGGTGGTGTGGAGTAATTCCCACTCCCCCCAGGCCTCTTCATTGTATCGCAGTCGCTTAAGTCATTAGAAAGAAGTTTCCACTGTTGCTCTTTTCAACATGTTATTTGCAATACTATGCACAGCACTAGGCCTTAATGTGCATGGTGGTGCATATCAAATCGTAACAACCCTTATATTATATGTAACTGGCGTTGCAATATCTGCATCGCCAATAGCCTCGTTTTGTGCCTTTTTTGGGGCATAACACAGCCAAAACCGGCATTTGCGGCACGGCCTCTATCATCCCCACCCTAATTTCAACTTCTAAATAGCCATCTGGCAAAGCATTTGCTCAAGACTTCAGGAAGTCGTAATTGCTGTGGGATGCATTAACCGAACGGAGTCAAACGCAAGTATGCCACTGAGTCGCTTCAATGAACGATCTCGCAAGGAAGTCATGAGCAAGAGTGGATTCCTGATCTACAGACAGGGGCTCACTCTCGCTGTCCCGGGATCACGTCAGAGAACCATTCACGGAGGCACAAGAGCCACTCCACGGATCACCGACCGGTTGAAGGAAGTCCTTCTCGGAGCACTCCAAACCGGCGAATTGTTGTTCAGAGAGCTGGTTCTTTCTAATCTCATCCTTATGGCGTATATGACCTATGCATTAGCGACGAGAATTCCGTCAGCAATGTCTACGACATTCACTTTTCGAGAGTGGTCTGTCGGCAAAGCCGCAAAAAGATCAATCGACATTGTCTGCTCCCTGGTGGGGATGATCGTACTTGCTCCGGTGTTCCTTCTCATTGCGATAGCGATTAAGCTGGACTCCGCTGGCCCGATTCAATTTACACAGATCAGAGTCGGCCTGAACCGCCGCAAGGCTTCCGCACGAAATGGAAACTGCACGTTCGTCAATGAGCGTCGCAAGCGTGACAGGCGGAGGAAGGACCAATACGGCAGACCGTTTAGAGTATACAAGTTCCGTAGCATGGTTGATCACGCTGAGAAAAAGAGCGGTCCGATCTGGGCCACCGCGAATGATCCTCGCATCACACGTGTTGGCACAATCTTGCGCAAGACCCGTCTCGACGAAATCCCGCAACTACTCAATGTCTTGAAGGGTGAGATGAGTCTTGTCGGTCCTCGTCCCGAGAGACCGATGTTCATAGAGTCGCTATCACGCGACATATCAGACTATCCGAAACGTCTCGATGTGAAACCCGGTATCACCGGACTCGCTCAGGTAATCACCGGATATGACACCTCGATATCGAGTGTTCGAGCCAAGGTTAAGCAGGATCTGCGTTACATACATAGCTGGACTTTGCTTCAAGACGTAAAGATTCTACTAAAAACCGTGATTGTAGTAATAACTGGAAAGGGAGCATTTTAATTTCTGTCTTGGTGCTGACGAAAGCCGGACCATCTGGGGTCCGGCTTTTGCTTTTATGATCATGCAATCTGAGGCGACAGCACAATTTGAGCTTGCGTTGATAATCAACTAATTCTATATTTCGCCGAAACTTAAATAAACGGAACATGGAGGTTCTGGAGATTTATTATGATGCATAGTTTTGTTTGGTCGATATGCTTCATCTTGCTCGTTACTGTGTCTGCCGTTGCCCAGGACGATGTCGGCAACCTGACTGTGGTGTCGTCCCCGGTCGGTACGGCAATCACGCTCGATGGGGAGTATCAAGTTGCCGGAGTAACACCTGTGACATTCAACCAGAAAATGATCGGAGTGTACAGGCTGACCGCCTACAGAGACGGTTATGAGAATTACGAGACCAGGCTCGTGCTGGTCGGCAATGAGCCGCACCAGATCGATTTTGAGATGGTGCCTAAGACACGTTTCAGGGCCGCGTTCAGATCCCTGATAGTGCCCGGCTGGGGGCAGATGTACACCGATCAGAAACTTCGTGGTACGCTCTACACCTCAGCCACCGTCATTTCACTGATCTCGTTGCTGATCGCGGATCAGGACTTTCGCGATAAGCAGGACGTCTACAATGAGGTACGTGACCTCTATCAGAGAACACGGAGCATAGACGAAAAGAGAATCATCAAGGGGCGCCTTGACACCGTCCAGAAAGAAGCATACGATGCCGAGACCGTTCGACAGATTGCGTTCGGCGTTGCCGCTTTCGTGTGGGCGTTCAACGTGCTCGACGCCATCGTGTTTTTTCCCGACAGGCGTCACACGGTCGGCGGCCCGACATCGATAACACTTGATACCGGCGCAGGTTTTGATCAGCTGGGACTCAGATTCGCTGTAACCTTTTAGGTGGTTTATATGAGGAAGTTAACTCTTTCTGCATTTGTGATGTTGCTCCTGATCGGAGGATGCTCGCGTCAGATTGACAAGGTCATCGGTACCGATGATCTTCCGCCTGCACCCGATGCTACCTCCGGCCTGTCTATTCGGGTGGGTGACGGAGAACTGGAACTGTCATGGGACGCGGGCGTTGTCGGCGAGATCGCGCTCTACCTTGTGTATCGATCAGATTCAGCCGCGACAGATTTCATTATGCTTGATTCGGCCGTAACGAATTCCTACAATGACCAGGCTGTACAGAATAACGTCAGATATTACTACCGGGTATCCGCAGTGTCTATCGATGGCGTGGAAGGATACCGGTCAAACTCGGTCTCAGCCATACCGGGGCTGTTTTCGATCAGGATTGAGAATGACGCTGATTTCACGAAAAGCAGGAGCGTATCGGTCGCTTCTGTATACACTGCCCGGACATCACATATTATGCTCTCGAATTCCTCGGATTTTTCAGACTCGAAATGGCAGAACGCATCACTGACCATAACCTGGGAACTCCCTGACCAGGATGGGGATCACACTGTTTACGCCAGATTCAAGATGGTTAACGGAAACGAGTCGATCGATGCGGTTTCGGACGATATAGTCCTCGACCGCGTTACCCTTATCGAGAGCTTCACGAGCGACGATGGCGGGGCTGTTCTGTCAGCCGGTGATGTAATCCATTTCCAGATGGTGACCGGTGAGCCGGGCGGTAAGGCGGAAATCCGGCTTCCCGAAGTAGGTGAACTCGACCTTTTTGACAATGGGGCCGCGGGAGACGTGGTCATCGGTGATGGTACGTACGAACTTGACTACACGATTCCGCCAGATGTCGAATTCGAGAATGGAACAATTACAGGTGGATTCACTGACGCCGCCGCTAACAGTTCTCCGGCGATTTCGATAGATCACACCCTGACAATCAGGAATGTACCGCTGCCTGTTGCGCTCTTTCTCAACGGAGCGTTTGAGGATCGAATGGAACTCGCTTGGACCGAATCAGGTGATGACGACTTCGAAAGCTACCGCATCTACCGCTCGGAGACCGAACCGGTAATGGAGAGTTCATTCCTCGTCGCAAGAGTGAGCTCCAGAGTTCAGGTTACGGTGACCGATGACGATGTTGTTCCATCGACGACTTACTACTACATGGTGGTAGTCTCCGACGTAACCGGCCTTGCTGCCAACAGCAACACCATCACAGTTACGAGCCCCGATAATACGGCGCCAGCGCCGGTTGTCGTCGCATTCGAAAAGACGGACTCCACGAGCTTCAAGCTGACATGGACTCGAAACAGCGACAGCGATTTCGAATCCTACAGAATATACCGGTCGGTGTCGTCCGACGTATCCGGCGGCCCCGAGTTCCTCCATGCGATCGTCAACTCTCAATCGACGACGTCTTACGGCGGCGACGATGGGGGAAACGATTACTACT
>DAOVLC010000362.1 GCA_030631455.1 Candidatus Zixiibacteriota bacterium | reverse complement strand
TCGCGGTTGCTGTTGCGCTGGTAATATTCCTGCCCTGGATGATTTCGATTCTTACTGATTTCACAGTCAGGCTCTTCGAGTTGATCCCAACACTCGTCACTTGACTGGTATCACTCAAGTATCTTACTGCTGCACATAAGCTTCCTCTACGGCTGATCGATCCGAGAACTCCCGCCAACACAACCTTCCGATACACAGGGAAAAAACTTCCTATCGATAGACAGAGAATGCAGACTTAGGCATCCCTGCATCCCGGTAACTGTCCGCTTGACAACGCCTTACCCCTGCTCTCGATGCCCGGCACAAGGTTTGCAAAGAGTAGATGCATGTATGTGTTGAATAAACGTTTGAGCAGGAAAAACCAGTAGCATGTTCTCGATTCTCGACGTTACACAATCACAGATTGAGATATTCCTTCTGAGTCTCTTTCGAACTGCCGGCATAATGGCAATCGCACCAATATTCAGCCACAGAACATTCCCGATTCAACTCAGGTTCGCGTTCTCAATGCTGCTCGCGATACTGATCTTCCCGTTCGTAAGCTCCGGAAGCTTCTTATCGCCGGGCAGCCTATGGGAACTCCTCGGTATCGGCCTGACAGAATTCCTGCTCGGGCTCCTCATTGGCTTCATGTTCTATATGCTCATGGTAGCGGTTCAGTTTGCCGGTGGCATTGTCGGTTTTCAGGTCGGTTTCGCGATCGTCAATGTGATCGACCCGACCACTTCGCAGAACGTGTCAATCATCGGTCAGTTTCAATACCTGCTCGCAACGCTTCTGTTTCTTATGATGAATGGCCACCACATGGTGCTCTCAGGCATGCTCGACAGCTTCACGCTTGTTCCGCTCGGGATGGTCAAGTTTCAGTTTACCGGTGCGACAGAAATTGTTCGCCTAAGCGCCGGTGTTTTCATCCTCGCGGTCAAGATAGCCAGCCCGGTCATGCTTGCGCTCTTTCTTACAGATACGGCGCTCGGCATTATCGCGAGGACGGTTCCTCAGATGAACGTCTTCATCGTCGGTTTCCCGCTTAAGATCGGAATCGGCCTGTTCGTCGTAGGGCTGACAGTTCCGATTTTCTCATACGTGTTCCAGGGGAGCCTGCTGCGACTTCAGGAAAACTTAAGCAGCTTAATAGTGAGTATAGCGAGGTAAGCAGTGCCAGATAAGCCGGCACAAGAGAGAACAGAGAAGGCGACCCCGAAGAGGCGCCAGGAAGCCCGTAAAGAGGGCAAGGTAGCGCGATCTCAGGAGATATCCTCGATTGCCATTCTGATGTTCGGCATAGGATCAATGTACTTCATCATGCCGTCCACGCTCGGACATCTCAGAGAGCTGGCGACGTGGATCTTTGCCAACGCTACCGAGCACAGTATAACCGCTGTCAACTTCCCTCTCTATTTCAAGTATGTTTTGACAACATTCGCTATCGCAGTCGGTCCTATCCTCATGGTGCTCGCAGTTGTGGCACTGGCGTCAAACCTGCTCCAGGTCGGAATCCTGTTTACCGTCAAGCCCATCGAACCGAAACTCGACAAGCTCAATGTCATCAAGGGACTCGGCAGGCTGGTTTCTGGGAAGTCGCTGTTCGATCTCTTCAAGAACGTGGTCAAACTCTCGCTCATCGGCATTGTCGGATACTATGCGGTCAAAGCCGAGATGCAGTTTGTGCCGATTCTGCCCGACCTGTCCGTACCCCAGATAATGGGTTTCATGGGTGGCGCCGCTTTTCGCGTCGCGCTCAAGTGCTGCCTCATGCTGGTAATTCTGGCGGTTCTCGACTATGCCTACCAGAAGTGGGATTATGAGAAATCAATCAGAATGACAAAGCAAGAGATAAGGGAAGAAATGAAGAACACGGAAGGTAATCCGCAGATTAAGGGTCGTATTCGGCAGGTGCAGCGCGATGCTGCCTTCAGACGGATGATGACGGATGTCCCGAAAGCCGATGTCGTGGTGACAAACCCGACCCACGTTGCAGTGGCGCTTCAGTACAATCCCGATACGATGGATTCTCCGAAGGTTCTGGCCAAAGGGCAGAGACTCATCGCAGAGCGAATCAAGGAGATTGCTGAAGAAAACGACATTCCAATCGTCGAAAACAGGCCGCTCGCGCGAGCTTTGTTCAAGGCATGCGAAGTCGGCATGCAGATTCCAGCCAGTTTGTTCAGGGCCGTTGCCGAAGTGCTGGCGTATGTATACACGCTGAAAGGTAATAACTAATGCCGGGAGCCGGGATGTCGTTCGGGAAAATCCGGAAGCAGGTAGATATCTTGATGGCATTTGCCGTGATAGGTATCCTGGTCGTGCTGGTGATACCGATTCCTCCGAGAGTTCTCGATATCCTGCTCGCGTTGAATATCTCGATCTCGATTGTGATCCTGCTGACGACGCTCTATGTCACCCGTCCGCTCGATCTGTCGGTTTTTCCGGGAATGCTGCTAATCATCACACTGCTGAGATTATCGCTCAATGTAGCATCGACAAGGCTTATCCTGGGCGAAGCTTACGCGGGTGAGGTGATTAACGCCTTCGGCAACTTCGTGGTGAAGGGCAACTACGTTGTCGGATTCATCATCTTCCTGATTTTGGTAGTGATCCAGTTCGTGGTCATCACAAAAGGTGCGGGAAGAATCTCGGAAGTCGCCGCCAGATTCACTTTGGATGCGATGCCCGGAAAGCAGATGGCGATTGACGCAGATCTCAACGCCGGGCTGATCACCGAAGCTGATGCACGCAAACGCCGCGACGATATATCGAAGGAAGCCGATTTCTACGGCGCCATGGACGGTGCCTCAAAGTTCGTTCGAGGCGATGCGATTGCGGGAATCCTGATAACGTTAATCAACGTGATCGGCGGTTTCGTGATCGGTATTATGCAGAAGGGGATGGGACTCAGTGAAGCTCTCTCTACGTATACGCTTCTATCGGTCGGT
>DAOVLC010000325.1 GCA_030631455.1 Candidatus Zixiibacteriota bacterium | reverse complement strand
CGGTTCGAAGAGGGTATAGAGCTCGAAGACGGGTTCGTAGCGACGGCAAAGGGCAAACTCCAGTCGTCCCAGGCAAAGTTTTCCTCGCTGGTACTCGAACTCACCGAGGGTAGGAAGCGCGAGGTTCGGAGAATGTGCAGGATACTCGGTTTCCCTGTTCAAAGCCTGAGACGGACGAGGTTCTGCGGTATTTCATGCGAGGGGATGAAGGTCGGGAGCTGGAGGTACCTGAACCGCAAAGAGGTCGAGAAACTCAGAAAGAAAGTCGATCTTGCCTGATCTTGACATATTCTATCCACTTCGATTTATCGTTTCCCGTCTGATGCATAACACGGCAGCCTGATGATGAGTCACAAAGTCATTGCGGTAGATGGACCTGCCGGCTCTGGAAAGTCGACTACTGCGCGGCAGGTTGCAGAGAAGCTCGGTTTCATTTACCTCGATACCGGTGCGATGTACAGGAGCGTCACACTTCTCGCATTGAGAGAAGGGATATCTCCATCCGATGCTGAGGCGTTGCAACAACTGGCTGAAGAGTCAGTGATAGAGTTCAGGTTAGAAGGCGGAGAACAGCGTACGATCGTTAACGGTGAGGATGTGTCGGAGAACATCAGATCGCCGGAGGTCACGACGGCTGTCTCCGAGGTGTCCGCGCACTCCGGAGTTCGCAAAGTTATGGTGGAGAGGCAGCAGCAGTATGCCACCAAGTTTGATCTCGTTGCCGAGGGGCGGGATACCACCAGTGTGGTCTTCCAGCACGCTTTTCTCAAAGTATACCTCGTTGCGGATGTAGTCGAGAGGGCAAAGAGAAGGGTACGAGATTTCGCAAGACTCGGCAGGAAGACATCGATCGAGGAGCAAGTGAAGGACATTGAGAGGCGGGATGAATATGATTCATCGAGGAATGTCAGCCCGTTGACAATGACTACTGACTCGCTGCTGGTAGATACGACCGATCTTACTGTCGATCAGCAGGTAGACCGGATAATTGAACTCTTTAGAGAAAAGCTCGAGTCGTGAGCCTTCTGTATAGATTCTACTGGCTCGTTCTTCGGGTATTAACGAAACTGTTTCTGGGTCTGAGGAAGAGCGGTTTAGAGAATCTGCCTGATACCGGTGGGGCGGTGATTGCCTGCAACCATCTCTCTGTCGCCGATCCGCCCATCATCGGCTCGACACTGCCGAGAGGGATCTACTACTTTGCCAAGGTTGAGCTGTTCGGCAAATGGTATTCGTCATTCCTGATTGAGACACTCAACACGATTCCGATCAAACGAGGAAGATTCGACAGAAATGCCTATGAGGCGGGGATTGATGTGGCGCGCAGGGGAGAGTGGCTTCTCCTTTTTCCGGAGGGAACCCGCTCGAAGGACGGGAGGCTGAAGGAAGGCAAGGTCGGTGCCGCGAAAATCGCTATCGAGGCCGGTGTTCCGGTGATACCGGCCTGCATAATTAACTCCAATCAAATCAAGAAGATTCTCTTTTCAAAAAAGAGAGTAGCGGTCAGGTTCGGCCGTCCGATATATCCTTCAGAGTACACAAGTGTCGCACCGGGCAAGGAGAAGCTGAGGAAGATCACGAACGACATAATGGAGCAAATAGGTCTGCTTATCGAGAGTGAGAGAAGGGTCTGAAGCAGGATCGAGTGAGAATCTGTGGCGGAAAATGAACGCTCAAGAAAAGAGGCCAAACATGCCATTATTTGGCAGAAAAGCTTTGACAGACCGGGGGAAAATTGGTATATAGAGCAACTTGTAGCCTACGTGGCAGAATGCTAATGTTAAGGAGGAACTGATTTAAGAATGACTGAATCAGAAGAAAAACAGGTCGTTGCTACTGCAAAGACGGGAGGTGATGCAAACTCGAATGCTGAGCAAGCCAGGAAACCGAAAACCAGAAAAGGCAAAGCCGCTCAGCAAAAACTGAAGGTCAGTAAGGCCGAACAAAAGGCCAAGACCCTTGTAACCGAACGGGCGAAGCGGATCAGTACGACTGAGACTACTCGCCGGCGCCGCGTCTCCAAGAAGGCTGCGGAGAGAAGCCGAGTTCCGGTCGCTACTCCCGAAGAGCTGGTTACGGTTGATGCTATCAAGCTGACAGATCTTGATGCAGAGGAGTACTCGGAGGACGAATTCAACGAGATGCTGTCCATGTACGAGGAGACTATCTGCGACATCAAGGAAGGCGAGATTGTAAAGGGTACCGTGATGGGGGTTTCACGCGATGACGTGATTGTCGATGTCGGATTCAAATCAGAAGGGATAATCTCTCTCGCTGAATTCACGGATCTCAAGCAGTTGTCTGTCGGTGACCCGATCGAAGTCTACCTCGAGGCCATCGAGGATCAGAATGGCCAGCTTGTGCTCTCCAAGCAGAAAGCCGATTTCCTGCGTGTCTGGGATAACATCCGCGAGGCGCATGAATCAGGCAATCTGGTACCGGGAAAGCTCATGAGAAGAATCAAGGGCGGCATTGTCGTCGATCTCTTGGGCGTCGATGCATTCCTGCCGGGATCGCAGATCGCTCTCAGGCAGGTCCCGAATTTCGATGAGCTTATCGGCAAGGAAATGGAACTGAAGATCATCAAGCTTAACAAGAACCGCCGCAATATCGTCGTGTCTCGACGGGTCGTTCTCGAAGAGGAGAGAGAGAGTCTTCGCAAGGATCTCCTCAAGGAAATCGAAATCGGTCAGGTGCGCGAAGGAATGGTGAAAAACATCACTGACTTCGGCATTTTCATCGATCTTGGCGGTGTTGATGGTCTGCTCCATATTACCGACATGTCATGGGGTCGTGTGTCGCATCCCTCGGAACTGGTCTCGCTTGGTGACACGATCAATGTCAAGATTCTTGATTTCGACAAAGAGACCGGACGGATTTCGCTTGGTCTCAAGCAACTGTCACCGTATCCCTGGGAAGACATCGAGGAGAAATATCCTATCGGGAAACGTATTGCCGGCAGGGTTGTCTCGCTGACAGATTACGGTGCATTCGTGGAACTCGAGAAAGGTATCGAGGGTCTAATTCACATTTCGGAAATGTCCTGGACACAGCATATTAAGCATCCTTCGAAGCTGATGCAAATCGGGGATACTGTCGATGCGGTTGTTCTATCTGTAGACAAAGAGAATGAGAAGATCTCACTCGGAATCAAGCAGTTGGAACCCGACCCGTGGGAGATAATGAATCAGAAGTATCCCGCGGGCGCTCGGATCAAGGGCCGAGTGCGCAACCTCACTACATTCGGAGCCTTTGTTGAACTCGAAGAGGGTATTGATGGTTTGG
>DAOVLC010000057.1 GCA_030631455.1 Candidatus Zixiibacteriota bacterium | reverse complement strand
CTCAAGCAGTTCGTCGACAAGCATCATGTCATGAAGGCTACAATCAAGCAGATTGGAAAAAAGACTGCTGAGGAAGATTTCGAAGACCCGAATATACACACGAAATATCTCGGCGAATCTGTAGCCTTGACTATCACTCCCACGGGAGGCACGATCGATGAATCGAAGGAGCTAAGCTTCATCGGTATTGTTACCGGCGTCAGCTTTGACAATTCCATCGACGGTCTCAATAGGGTCCTGATAACTGCGCAAAGCCCGACGATTGTCATGGATGGTTCGAAGCAAAACACATTCTTCCACGACCAGACCGCCAGCGACATAATCGGATCGATTCTGAGGAGTCATCCGATCACGCTCGGGAAAGTTGAGTCCACCAAGAAACAACTGACATTCAGTGTTCAGTACCGCGAATCTGACTACGATTTCATAATGCGTCATGCCAAGAGCGCAGGGAAGTTTGCTTTCTACGACGGCACCGAGTTCAGAGTCGTTGCAGCGAGTGGTTCGGATTCCGAGGATCTGATCTGGCGTAAGACTCTTGGCGCGTTATCCGTTAGAGTTGGCGCAGAACCAAGCGAGTACAAATCGGACGTGTACAATTACGAGCAGAAGAAGACATTTTCGCACGACTCCAAGTCGATTACCCAACAGGCGTCTCTTTCCGACCTGTCGAAGGCATCACCATCCGCTTCAGCCAAGATATACAAGAAACCGGGATACATCGAGGTTCAGGCGCCTCCTGTCGACGATGCCCGGTCGCTTGATGACATCCTTAAGATAGCGCGTGGTCAGTCGATGGGCAGGATGATCAAGTGTCTGGGGCACTCAACTATTCCCACGGTCGCCGTCGGTCACTGTGTCAACATCAAGCAGATGGCAGATGCAGTCAACCTGACCTACTGGGTCAAGAGCGTGGAGCACATTTTCGATGAGAGCGGAAAATACCACAACACTTTTGAATGTACTCCGCTCGATCTGGCTTTCCCGGATGGTGGAGGGGCGCGCGAGAAAGTCACGCAATTGCAGACTGCCGTGGTAGTTGATAATAACGATCCGGACAAACTCGGCAGGGTCAAAGTGAAGTTCCCGTGGAGCGGATCGGATGAGACTCCCTGGGCGAGGTACGTCGAAATGCACGCAGGCGCGGACAGGGGTATGTTCTGCATACCGGAAATCGGCGATGAAGTCATCGTGGGATTCGAGCTGGGAATCCCCGACAGGCCGATGGTGCTTGGATCCGTGTACAATAAGGATGACAAGCCTCATTCCAAGGCAGGAAGCGACGAGAACCTTGTCAAGATGTTCACGACCAAGGGCGGGAACGAGATCTTTTTCAGCGACGAGTCCGGGAAAGAGCAGATTCAGATAACTACCAAGGACGGTAAGAACCAAATTGTTCTCTCGATGGACGGCCCGAAGATATCGATCACGAGCGATGGCGGTGATATCAGCATAAAGGGCAAGAACATCTCCCTTGAAAGCGATGAGAAAATCTCTCTGAAGGCCGGCTTGGATTTCGAGGCCAAGGCGGGTACCGATATGAAGCTCGATGCCTCAGTCAATTTCAAGAGCAAGGCCGGGGTTACCTATGATGCAGAGGGCGCGATGGTGAATGTCAAAGGCAATCCGATTAAACTGAACTGATAAGACTAACAAATGGAGTACTTGTCTCTACCGCTTGTTTTAAGAGAAGGTTACTTTAGGAGAACCAGTCTCAGTGATTCTCTGACGAATTCGATTGGACTTATTCTATCGACAAGAATCGGTCACATGACTTTCAGGCCCGATTACGGCTGCGCCATTTGGGACAGGGAGTTTGCCGATCTGCTGACCACCAACAAGGCTGAGGTTCGCGCCAGTCTCCGAATAGCGATCGACAAATATGAAAAGAGAATATATAATATGTCGATATCTTTCGCTAACGTCGGAGGTCCCGAATCTCATCCACTCGGACTGGCGGTCAAGGTGACAGGAAATTACCTCGAGGACGATGAAGAGAAAAAGTTCGAGGAAACGTTCATAGTAGGTTGATTCGACAGTTAAGTTGCATGATATGAAGTTTGAAAGATCGAGATCCGAGGAACAAATCTTTGCGGAGATGCACCGCGAGCTGAGATCATGGAATTCTGAGATTCCTGAATCTCAAGAACGCCTCGATCCGATTCTGAGGATGCTTCTGCAACTGTATTCGAATCAGCTATCGAAAATCGAGAAGAGAATCGACTCCGTCTGGGACATTGCCACCAGTTCTCTCATCAGGTCACTCTTCCCGGACAGCAAGAGATGGCCGGTACCTGCATTTACAGTCATGCGATGCGAGTTGACCGATCCTGTAGTCGAGGTCGATCCGCACGTCAGATTGATTTATCGGGAGAAGAGAGAGGATGGGCAGACATTCTTCTTCTCGCCTCACAGAACGGAGAGAATGCTTGCGGCGAACGTCAAGTATGTACTCTTAAGGAACGGCGATAAACTCATTGATATCCGTCAGAGGCCACCCGAAGAGCAGCCGATCGAACGTGAATTATCATCACTGTCGTCACCACAGCAGGCAGACACGATATTCGTGGGGATCGACTTCGAGGGTTCCCCGTCCGACTTCGCCGACGCGGTGCTTTTTGTGGCTGGAGACCCGCTGGCGTTAAAACAGATTCGGTGGTCATCATGGCTTCCCGGGACTGCAGCCGGACAGTTTTCCGATGAGCATGGATTCTGCCCGGGGCTTACCACGAGTATCGATGATATTTTCAGAGTCGATGAGGACTCATCGGTCGACTGGGGCGGTTTCAGATCGACCGCCGATCTCTTCAGACCGATTGAGGACAGTTTTGTCGTGATGCCACGCGAATTCGTATCGCTCTGGGAGAAGGGGTCGGCAAGCAAGGATCTCGGCGACCTGGCGTTTCGGAGCGGTATCGAGTTGCCGGGGGATGACGATCAGCTCTACTGGATAAGGCTCGACCTACCGGAGGGTGGAGACAGACGAAAACTTACGAGTCCGATCGAGATACTCTCAAACACCTTTGTGGCCACGAATAAGAACGAACTTACGCTTTTTAAACACACCGGCGGCAACAAACTCGTGGAGATTGAGTTGCCGGAAGATATCTCGAATGTCCTGGAGATTACGCGCGTAATTGATTCCGAAGGGCGTGAATATCATCCGGTGTACGAGATACAGACAGATACATCCAAGCGGGCATTCTCTATCGAGGAGAAGAACGACAAGATGGTACTCTGGTTCGATTTCCCATCAGTCGTTGAGGTTCCGCCCGATTCGCTTACGGTGACCTACTCGGTAACATCGGGTACCAGTGCCAACGGAATCGAAGCGGGGGAGATCGAGGAACTCTACGAGGGACATCCCGGCATCAACACTTGTGTCAACATCACCCCTACTCGTGGAGCAATTCCCGCAAAGACGCGAGAGCAGATAGTCAACGAGGCGACAGCAAGGTTGAGAGGCCGGGACCGCGCACACAGCTTCCTGGAGATGACGAAGTGGGCAACTACATTCGATCAGAGAATCCAGAACGCCAGGTGCGAGAACTCGACCGAGAGAACCGAGCGGGGAGTGAGACGGTGCATCGTACTGAGAGCGAAGATCAAGACTGAGGATTTCCACTCGGATGACGAGATCGAACTGCTCAGGACGAGGTTGCAGAACTTCCTGAAATCGAGGTCACCGGTCAATACACAGTTCAAGGTGGAGATCGTTAAGGCATGAACAGTGATCTGACAATGCCAGATTTCTGCAACCGGAAGAGCCCATTCAGGTATATCACGGCTCTTAACATCCTCAGCAAGATGGGAATCGATATCTACCTTGTCGATATCCTTGCGGTCGGCGAATATGAGAACTACAAGGGCGAGGTGATCGAACAGGAGCCTGCTCCGGGCACTCAGATCAGCAAGAATACGAAGATTGTGTTGAAGGTTGGCTTTGCGAGCGCTGTCGACTGTATGCCATATCAATTCTTCTACGGTCTCGGGACCAAGCCTCCGAGAAGCGGTGACTGGGAAACGCATTCGAGATGGCTCATGGCTCCATTCGATTCGTCCGTCGTCAGGGCGGAGGCCCGCACCATGCTTCTGTCGCTGATCTTCAATTTCGGGTTTGTCGAGAAGGAACACATCAGGCGTTTCCTCGATCTATATGACTTCGATATTGGGAAGGAGACAGAAGATCTGAGGGAGTTGCTGTTCTGGTCATCACTCCTTCCTGCGTTCAATTTCTGGGCCGGCAATCCCGACTCCGTAGCGAGCATCGTGACCAGTCTTTTCGGGTACGAATGCCGGATAGTCGAGAATGTTAGGGGCGAATACGATATCCCGGAGAGAATTCGGTACAGGCTCGGCATGAGAGAGGAGAGACTCGGCGTCGGTTCGGTAGTCGGCCGGTCTTTTTCTCAGTGCGATTCGGCTTATGACGTGATGCTGACCGGCGTAGAGAATGGCGATCTTCGTGATTTCCTGCCGGGCGGAACCAAAAGACGAAAACTGGAGCGAGTTTTGGAATACTGCATGCCGAGTGACCTTGAATGCAGGATCAGGATATTCGGAGAGAAAAGAAGTTCGAGAATCGGAGCAAGTGGAGCAGAGTGTCATCTTGGCTATTCGAGCTATGTCTGAGATTCGAAGATGGCAATGCTTCACGCAAACTAATACAAGTTATTATCTTGACATAGGTTGTCGACATACGTAAATTCTTTAGCTAAGGATTGTGGCAATACAATGGGCGACTTAAGGTTATATTCGGTAAACTGGCAGGATGGGATGCTGATTACGCAACAGCATCTCAAGGACCAGGAGAAGTACTTTGAAGAACTCGCACAGTGGTATAACCTCGATGTCGGAGACAGATACGGACTTGTCAGAAGGTCGTTATCCGGCAAACCCGCTCTTGACCTGAACGCGAGAGCAGGAAGCGGCAAACTGCGGGTCTCGGTGGTCAGATGCCAGGCGGTGACACCCGACGGTAGCTTCATCGAAATCGCGGAGACCTCGGACTATACTGTGAAAGCGGAAATTGACCTTATCGATGGCCCGGTTCCAGTTCTCATAAGCGTGACTCGGGAGATAAAGACCGAGATCGGCAAGCCTGATCCCGCAGAAGATGTCCCGAGGATTCCGTACCAGATTCCGGGATACCAGCTCCATCTGGGACAGCCACCCAATCTTCCGGAGGGAAGCTACCTGCAGGTAGCGCAACTTTCAGTGATCGGCGATGAGATTGCGCCGACTGAGGGCTTCTACCCTCCGAGCTTCTCTCTCAATTCGGATGCCTCCCTGGCAAAGATGGCGACTGAATTCAAGAACCGGCTGGAAAATCTCCTGTCGCTTGCGTCGAGAGCATATATGGCGATTGAAACCAAAGGCACGCTCGCCGCCGAGAAGACTGAGCTTCAGGTGGCATTCAAGGATACGGTATACAGGATAGCGTATCACCTGGCGGCCACACTCGATGATTTCATCGTAGGTCGCAACGCCATCCATCCGTCGACAATGGTGATCCAGTTCAAGAAGCTCTTCAGAGTGACTACGACGATGCTTAACCTGCAACCCGCACTGAAGGATTATCTCAACGAGAAGCACTTTACGAAGGAAGCCGGGTCAGAGATCGGAAGATTTATGTCCTCAATCGACAGCTTTCTCCTATCCGAATACGATCACCAGAACATCGGTGGTCAAGTCGGTATGATCGACGAGATTCTCACAGGGTTACGAGGTGTGCTTGGATTTCTCGCCCAGACCAAGAAGGAAGAGCTGGGCCGCGAGGCGGTGGCTACAGACAGTCTCACTTATAGCGGCAGAACATATAAGCTGGTCGGGTACAGTGCGTGCAAGCACGAGAAGGTCGGTGAGCTGAGCTATCTTCTGGTAGGTATCGAGCAGCCTCAATCCGCGTCTGACATCGTGGTGCTGATTAAGAAGGACCTTTTCGGCGTAGCAGAATGGTCGAATATGCAAGTGAGGCTTGGCTTGAACGAGGCGCGCGGACTTGGTGAAACCGATCCGATCGAAGTAGATACGGTAACATTCGGAGCCAAGGTAGCACTTCGCCCGCAGGATATGCTGCCGTCGCAATCGGTCGGCAAGCTTACGCTGATCTTCAGAGGAGCTAGCGACCCTAAGAAGTTCGACGACCTCGGCAAGCTGGACTTTATGATTTACGCGTTCTAATCGGGGTGTTGCATGGAAGCTGACACGATAAAAACTTACGTCGAAGACCTCTTCAAATATCTCAAGACCTACGAGAAGAATTACTCGCAATTCAAGACCGAGGCGTTTTTTCAGACCTATAACGGAATCTATGCCGTATTCCAGGCGCTCCAGCAGCAGCGAGATAAAGCAGTCGAGCTCGACTATGTTTTCCTCGACAGAGTCAGAGAGAAACCTCTCACCGAATCTGATCTCAGGCAGATAGCCGTCCAGACTCTTATCACATTTTTCGAATCGGTAGCGGATACGGACGGAAGATCTAACCAGGCTTACTCGCACTGCCGCGGCATCAGACCGGTGAAGCAGGATGTGCCGTTTTTCGAGAAACATCTGCTGCCATTGCTGTTCAAAGAAGGATGCTTCAAAGACAATTTCCGCCTAAATGCATTTTTCCTGAACGAGGTGGCGCGATACCTCAACAAATTCGGAAAGCGCATACAGGTCGATCTGACTCCTGAGAAATTCAACGCGATGAGTGATCCGATGAAGTTTCTTGAACTGGCCCGGCGACGGCTTGAACTGGGCGAGGATATTCTAGAAGACAGAGAGTCACTCGAATTTCACCTGCAGCGCGTCGATGCGTTCACGAAATTGAAGTCGAAGGGGAAGGTCTATAGGCAGTATCTGTCCACGTGGAGTTATCTCAAACGAAGGAATTTCTGGTCGAAGTTTAAGAACTGGTTTAGCGAATTCTGGGGCAAGTTCCTTGGAGCTTCTTCGAGTGGCAGATATCTCAGGCTTGTTATATCACAGCGTAGCCCTGCATACCTGACATATACTATAATCGTAATCTTGTTTCTGACCGCAGCGGTTGTCGTTCCGATTCTCTGGAATAAGCACAACCAGAGGCAACTTGAAGAGTTCAAAGAACGGGCGGCAGAGGTGCATAGAAGAGCCGGAGGATGATGCTGTTTTGACACCCGTTGTTATGGAGATGGTAGCTAAGAGACATTATGAAACCTGTTAAGATATTCAAATTCTTCAAGAAGGGCGCGAGAGCGCTTTCCGGGAAGAAGGACAAACCAAAGGCACCCGCCTTCAAGTGGCCTCATGGATTGCGAATAGGTATCTATGGCCATGCCAATTCCGGTAAAACTGTATACTTCACCACGCTCAATGAAGACAGCAAAGTTTCCAAGCGTCTCCAGATATCCGTAACCGACAGCAACACTGCGAGCGAGTTCCTGGCACATTACCGGAATATTTGGGGGCTAGGCACGGCCTCTACCGTCGGGACAGTTGTGGATCTCAAGGGAGAGCAGAAATTCCCCGATCCGACGGAAGATGACAGGGTTCTCCAGTTCAATGCCATCCTTGACAGGAGCAAGAAACTATCTGTCGTAGCGTACGACTACAGCGGAAGT